>NZ_JBEUTW010000030.1:0-21478 GCF_040492675.1 Bacillus sp. AP50 | reverse complement strand
ATATAAATGGATGTGTAAAACTTTGTAAAAATAATGTAATAATATGCAATCTATTTTCAGAAAGTTTTATACAATTTTTATATTAAACTATTAAGTTATAAAAGGGAGCGAGAATATGTTACCAAATACGGTTCGTACTCCAAACAAGAAGAAGAAATGGATTATTATTGGGGTTATTGCACTAATTGTTATTGTAGCGGCAATTAATATTTTTGTTATGCAAGGTAAGAAGAAGGGTGCATCAACAAATGCTGATGCTGTAAGTTTTGAGAAAGTGACAGAGCGTAAGCTGAATAATACGAAGTTAATTTCTGGTCAGGTGAAGCCTGGTAATATTGAAAGCTTCTATGCAGATCCGGCCAAAGGGAAAGTGAAAGATATTGAGGTAAAAGAAGGGCAAGAGGTAGAAAAAGGTACGAAGTTATTCTCTTATGATAATGAAGAGATTAATCTTCAAATGAAGCAAGCTGAGCTTGATCAGAAGATGGCAGATATGCGTTACGATCAAGGGAAAAAGAAGATTGATTCGTTGAAGAAAGAAATTAAGAAGGCGAAAGATAGCGGAGCTGGGAAAGAAGTAACAGATCCGATGGACGAGCAAGTAAACGAGTTAGAGATAGGGCAAAAAACAATTGACCTTGAGAAAGAAAAAGGAAAGTTGCAGAAAGAAGAGTTAAGTAAGAAGCAGAAAGAACTTACGATTTATAGTAATTTCGCTGGTGTTGTTCAAAAGTTAGATAAAGATGCGGCACAAGGCTCATCTCAAGCGTTAGGTGGTCAAGGAAAAGCGTTTTTACAAGTAGCTTCTAAAGATCCATTCCAAGTTCAAGGTACGTTAACTGAGCTTCAGAAGTCACAAATTCAAAAAGATCAAACATTCACTGTAACGGCGAAAGCAAATAATAAGAAGAAGTGGACAGGTAAGATTACAGAGGTAAGTGAGTTCCCAACAAGTGCAGAGATGGCGCAAGCTGGCGGCATGGGTGAAGCAACTCAAAATATGTCTCAATATACATATAAAGCAAGTCTTGATAGCCAAGACGGTTTATCTCCAGGTTACCACGTTTCTCTGCAAGTAAACTTAGAGAATAAGAAGATGATTGCTGTCCCAAGTAAGAGCATTGTAGCAAAAGGCGATGATGCATTTGTTTATGTTGAGGATAAAGGTAAGCTTCGTAAACAAAATGTGAAAAAAGGTTCTACTGATGGGGACTGGACAGAGGTTGTAGAAGGCGTAACAGTGGGGCAAAAGGTGGTTAAAAATCCTTCCGACGATGTGTATGACGGAATGGAAGTGAAAGAGAAATGATTACGTTAAATAATATTGCTAAAACGTATTATCAAGGAAAGTTGGCAGTGCCGATTTTGCACGGTATTAGTTTAACGATTCAGAGCGGTGAGTTCGTTTCGATTATGGGACCGTCTGGCTCTGGTAAGTCGACGCTTATGAATATTATCGGTTGTTTAGATCGTCCAACAGAAGGCGAATATATGCTGAATGACGTGAATATCTTAACAGCAGACGAGTCAAAGCTTGCTTTAATTCGTAATGAATATATTGGCTTTGTATTCCAGCATTTTAATTTACTGCCTCGTCTTTCAGCAGTGGAAAATGTTGAGCTTCCGCTCGTATATGGTGGCGTGAAGAAAGCAGAGCGTCGCAAGCGTGCTTTGGAGGCGCTAGGTAAAGTTGGATTGGCAGATCGCGTGCATCATTTACCAAATGAGTTATCAGGTGGACAGAAGCAGCGTGTAGCGATTGCAAGAGCGATTGCAAATAATCCAACGTTTATTATGGCCGATGAACCGACTGGTGCACTTGATACGAAGTCTGGTGAGCAAGTTATGAATATTTTCACGAAGCTTAATGCAGAAGGTACGACGATTGTTATGGTTACGCATGAAGAGGAAGTGGCAGCGTATTCTTCCCGCCGCATTGTACTGCGAGACGGGAAAGTTACAGAAGATAGAAGGTGTGCGGTATGAGTTTACTAGATAGTATAAAAATTGCCTTATCTTCTATTTTAGCTCATAAACTGCGTTCAGCTCTTACGATGCTGGGTATTATTATCGGGGTAGGTTCGATTATTACTGTCGTTGCAATTGGGCAAGGCGGGGAAGCGATGTTGAAATCAAAATTCGCAGGTTCTGGTGGTAATAACCTTATGCCAATTCAATTTAAAGCAGATATTAATGATGAATTTGCTATAGGTGGATTTGAAATACCGAAGTTAACGGAAGAGGATATTTTGGAAGTAAAACAAGTGAAAGATGTTTCACACGTTATTACAACAAATTCGACAACAGAGACACTTGATGTAAATGATAAAAAAGCAAGGCTGAATGTTATTGGACTTGATAATGAATATTTTGCGGTTAATAAAGTAAAGGTTGTAAAGGGCCGCTCCTTAAATGAATCAGATATTTCTCACGCGAATAACGTTGTGATGATTAGCACAAAAACAGAGGAAACGTTATTTAAGGACGTAAACCCAGTTGGACAAATTATTGAGATGAAGGGACAGCCAATGCAAATTATTGGTGTGTATACATCAGATAATGAATTTATGGGATTTGAAATGGAAGAAGCGTTAATTCCTCTTACGTTATGGCCTGTTTTATACGGGACAGATGATATTCAAAATATCGCAATTCAAGCTAAAAATGTAGACAATTTAGAAGCAGCAGGGAAACGAGCTGTTGATGTATTAAATAGTCGTAAGCCAAGTGAAATCCCAGGTAAATATGAACTGGTGAATTTAAAAGAACTCCAAGAAAATGTTTCTAAAGTAACTAGCATCATGACGATGATTATCGGTGGTATCGCTGGTATTTCATTAGTCGTTGGTGGTATTGGTGTTATGAATATCATGCTCGTATCTGTAACGGAGCGTACGCGCGAAATTGGGATACGTAAAGCGCTTGGAGCAACGCGTAGTAAAATTTTATTACAGTTTTTAATTGAAGCTGTTATGTTAACACTTTTAGGTGGTTTAATCGGAATTGGTCTTGGGTATGGCGGAGCATATATCGTTTCTACATTCGCAAAATGGCCACCGCTCGTTTCGTGGGAAGTTGTCGTTGGAGGCGTACTGTTCTCGATGACACTCGGTATTATTTTCGGATTAATTCCAGCAAATAAAGCTGCGAAATTAGATCCAATTGAAGCATTGCGTTATGAGTAATTAATAGTGTAGTAGAACTACACATTACCGTCCTAGTGGGCGGTTCGTAGCCTCTATATGGGGAAGTGAACCGCCCGTTAGAACGGGTTATATAAATAGAAGGAGGCGTTATAATGGAAGCTAATATTAATACGCAAGATGTAGGTGCGAAGAAGCCATCATTATTAGGAATGATTACTTCTCCAAGTGAGCAGTTTGAGAGAATGAAGACGAGTAATGCAGTTTGGGGTGCATTTTGGCTACTTGTTTTAATAGCTGGGCTTGTTGGGGGATTTGCTGCTTATGTATATTCTCTAACACCTGAAGCAATTAAGCTTAATAAGGAATTAGGTGTTACTGTTTCAGCTGCAATGACATATGGTATGGGATTTGGGGTAATTGCTATTAGTATGGCATTTGTCTTTCTACTTAGTGCCGTGGTGTATAAAGTGTTAATGGTATTTATAAGCAATGATACTTCTTATAAAAAATTATTAGCGATTACTGTATATTCAAGTGTTATTTCATTACTAGGTTTATTAATAAATACGATTTTAGCATATATTTTAGGTGGATCAGGTCAAGAAATGTACACTGGCCTAGAGCCAATTTTTGCTTCAAGTAGTGGTGTTGTAAAAGGCATTGTAAGTAAATTTGAAGTGTTTACAATTTGGGGATATGCAGTTACATGGCTAGGTCTTCAAATTACAGCAGGTTTAACTAAAAAGCAGGCAACAATTATTACTATTGTTTTCTTTGTTTTAACTCTTGGAATGGGCGCTTTACAAGGTATGTTCCAATAAGGAAATAAAATAGAAAGGTGGCTCTTTCAAGAGTCACCTTTTTTATTTTTACCCCTATTTCAAATACCACCAACAAAATTTCAAATACTATCTAGTGTAATTTCAAATTCCGTCGGTAGTATTTGAAATTACTCACAGTGAAATCTTTTCTTTATTTTTATATTGTGAAGGTACCGCGGAATACTAGAAAGGTATACCTTTTAGAAACGGGTACTGTGTGAAGCCAGCGACTTTTAAAGAGGCAGTTGTTTTGTATGAAGGGATGATTGTAAATCAAATAAAGAAATTAGGTATTCGTAAAGATTATGAAGAGTATTATCAATGTGGTTTAATTGGTCTTTGGTATGCGTATGAAAGGTATGATGCAGAGAAAGGGAGTTTTCCCGCATATGCAGTTGTAACGGTGCGAGGTTATATATTAGAGAGATTGAAGAAAGAGTTCGCAGTGCAGGAGAGGTGTGTATGTGTAGGAGAGTATGAGGATATCTTTCATTTTGAAGATGTTGAAATAAGAGTGAAGGATTTTATGAGTGTGTTAGACGAGAAGGAGAAGTATATTATTTTTGAACGTTTTTTTGTAGGGAAGACGATGGGAGAAATCGCTTTAGAGACGGAAATGACATATTATCAAGTAAGATGGATGTATCGGCAAGCAATCGAGAAAATGCGGGATAGTGTAAAAGGATAAAAATAGAAAATAGAATGGAAGGTAAGGTAAGGAAATACTACCTTCCATTCTATTTGTTATTAAGGTGATGAATCTTGCATGTTCATTTGGGATAATACATATCCAGCTTTCCATAATTGCTGGCTTAACTTATGGGGACTAATTTGTATCGTTACGGTAGCTCCGTTTGAAAAATGAATTTTAGCTCGTTTAGCTTTTTTGAAAAACTCTATTGTATGAACATGTTTGAAGAAAAGCCAAATACAATTTGGAGAAGCAGGAGATTCTGTTGGGAAAGCACAAATATATTCTCTATGATTGATCGGAATTGGAACGTTTTGTTTGAATTTAAATTTTGTTTTTACAGCATTACGTCTCCCTTGATAAGTAGAATGAATATTTGTTAGACAAGATTTCTGTATAAGTTGGAGAGCAGTTTGACAGGAGTAAAGATGGTTTCCGCTACTGTCGATAATTTTTGTACGGTAATAAGGGTGTTTACATGGTTCAAGCATCATTGTAGAACTAGAAATAAAAATGTTGTTTTCATTATCCATAATTCTATAGCCTCCCTTATAATTTTCATTCCGAATATAATTATATATAAATTAAGTAAATTTACTGTTAATATTCTATTTCATATTGTAAATTTTGGCTATTCGTTTACAATCAATAGGTGATAGTCTTTCTAATTTGCATCGCTTGTACATATATATGAAAATAGAAAAGAGTAGGCGGTGATATAGTATGAAGAAAAAGTATATTATTATGGCTTTAGTTGTCGTTCTCCTAGTATATTTAGCAAACAGTAATCCGAGTAAGGGAGAATATACAGAATGGGCAGCGAAGCAGTTTATGAAGCGTAATGATGTGAGTAAGAAGCTAGATGAAGTTCAAAAAGAGAATGAAGAGGGTCTTCTTGGCGACTTGGCATCGGCCGGTAAAAAGTTAGCCAAAAAGTATGTTGAGCCACAAGTTGGGTTATTAATTGATCATTATACGAAGCGAAATGATTATATATTCTTCTCAACATATACGACTGAGTTTGATATAGGGGAAGAACATTATAAGTATGTATGCGTCGGTTTTTCAAAGATTTTTATCCCGATTGAAATGCCGAAGAAAAAAGACGAATCTGCAAAATGATGCAGATTCGTCTTTTTCATTTTATAGAGTAATGGGAACTTCAGATACATTTTTTTCTACAAGGCGAGCTCCCTTTTTTCTTGTATTTTCATCAATGGATGAAAATACAGATGAGGCAAGGATTGTATCCATTACTTGATTTGCGACTTGTGCATCGATTGGTGTGATGGGCGTATCGATAGAAAAAACGACTGTTTTTCCATCTTCCTTCGCGAAAATCAACTCTAGTACTTGCATGTGTTATTCCCTCCTTTGTATTTATCCCGCTATTTACGGGATTTGGGTCTGCCGGTTAAATTGCGGGCTAATAATCAGCGGGGATGAATAAAATCCCCACTGATCTGAGTTTTACTTTATAGTTTAGAAAGATCTGATGTGCTTACAAGTTGTACAGCGTGAAGCGGTGATGCTTGTAAGGAAGCTAGAGCATGAGCTACATTGTGTACTTGATCTAAGCTCGCATTTGTTTTAACACGTTTAAATTGTTTGCTCTTGAAAACTGTTTTGCCGTTCTTCTCTAATCCGTTGTTTAAGACAAGACGTAAAGTTAAATCCATTACGATTGTTTCAATTGCCATGTGTATCACCTCCTTTCACTTTATAAATAGGATGCAAATGTCATGTTTTGGCGTGAAATTTTTTCTTTTTTTTGGTACCCTTAAAAGATTAAGAGAGGAGAATTCTGGATAATGAATCGTAAATGGTTATTTTGGATTCCTGTATTACTATGGATGGGGCTGATTTTCTATTCTTCGGCACAACCATATAAAAAGCAGGATATGCGTTCAGATATTGAACAATATGTAAATGTTGAATTTGTGAAAGAGCATTTTTCATGGGTATCTATCGATTATGGTGGAGGAACCCCTGTTAGTATTGCGAATAAAGGTGTAGGCGGATTTATTGAGTTTTTCCTTCGTAAAGGTGCTCATTTTATGGTGTTCTTTATGCTAGGTTCATTGATTTATTACGCTTTTCATCGATCAGGTTATTCGAGGAAAAGATGTTTTATATATGCCCTTCTTTTCGTTGCGGGTTATGCAACATTTGATGAAATTCACCAATGGTATACGGGAGACCGTACACCAATGTGGCAAGATTCATTGCTTGATACGTGCGGCGGGTTAACGGGGATTATAATAAGTAATTGGTTTTGGAATAGAAAAAAGCGCTAATCTCATTTCGAGATTAGCGCTTTTTTTGCGGGTAGTAAAACTCTACGTGATTGGCCTAATTAAAGTTTCACTTTATCCCGCATTAACGGGCAGTAAGATCCCCACCTCAAAATTCAGTGAAAGTAAAAAAGTTAGGTGGGGGGCGGGTTGCCTGTAAAAGCCAGATTGGTGAGGGCTGATAATCAGTTGGAGATGAACAAAACCCCCACTGATTCAAGTTTCACTTTATACACCGAGTAATTCTTTTAGTTCGTCTGTTGATAGTTCAGTCATCCAACTATCGCTTGTGATGACTGCATTGTTTAGAGATTGTTTTCTTTCTAGCATTTCATCAATTTTTTCTTCTAATGTTCCTGTTGTAATGAGTTTGTGAACATGAACAAATCGTTTTTGACCAATGCGATATGCGCGGTCTGTTGCTTGATTTTCCACAGCTGGATTCCACCAACGATCGTAGTGAATGACATGGTTGGCAGCGGTTAAGTTTAATCCTGTTCCGCCAGCTTTTAAGGATAAGATGAAAATGTCATACGTTCCGTTTTGGAACTCCTCAATCATCTTGTCGCGATCTTTTTTCGGTACACTACCGTTTAAGAAGAGGACACGCTGGCCGAATTTTTCTTCTAGCACACGTTTTAGCATGTTCCCCATGCCGATATATTGAGTGAAGATGAGGCAACTTTCATTTTGATCTTTTATATTTTCTATGAGCTCCATTAACGTTTTTGTTTTCATAGAGCGTTCAACGACATTTTGTGGCTCTTCTTCTTTTAAATAAAGAGCTGGATGATTACAAATTTGTTTTAGCTTGTTCAGCATAAGTAATATAAAGCCGCGTCTTTCAATTCCACTTAATCCTTCGACATTTTGCAGTGTATCTTGAACAAGTTGTTCATATAAGGAAGCTTGTTCACCAGTAAGAGGACAGTAAGCTTTTTGTTCTTGTTTATCTGGTAAATTTAATGCGACTGTTTGATCTTTCTTCGTTCGGCGCAGTAAAAATGGTGAGATAAACCGTTGAACTTGCTGGATTTTTTCTTCATCACGATCCTTTTCAATTGGTGTGACGAAGCGGCGTTGGAATTGCCCTAAGCTTCCGAGATATCCATGATTAATAAAGTCGAAAATGGACCAAAGTTCAGCGAGGCGATTTTCCATCGGTGTACCAGTTAAAGCGATTTTGTGATTTGCTTGCAAGTTTCGTACTGCTTTCGACTGTTTCGTATGTGGGTTCTTAATATTTTGTGCTTCATCCAAAATAACAGCATCCCAGCATAATGAAGTTAGTTCTTCCTCATCGAGTTGAGCCAATGCATAAGATGTTAATACAACATCTGCTGATTGAAGGAAATCTTCAAAAGAATTGCCCTTATCTCTATTACTTCCGTAATGTAATTGAACACGTAAATTCGGTGCGAAACGCTCAAATTCTTTTTGCCAATTTCCAAGAACAGATGTCGGCGCTACGATTAATGCAGGGCCTGTTTTGAGATTGTTTTCTTTTATATATAGTAAGTAAGAGATTGTTTGAATACTTTTCCCGAGTCCCATATCGTCAGCTAGCAATGCTCCAAATCCAAGCTTTCGTAAATATAATAACCATTCAATGCCGTGTTGTTGATACGGACGAAGTGTTGCGTTTAGTGAAGTAGGGACATCTACTTTTGGAATATCTCCAATATGAAGCAGCTTTTGGAATAGTTCCTCATAATATCCATCTAGTTCGATTTCAATATCAGTAAACGGACTATCATCTTCTACAATTTCTGTTTCAGCCGTATTTGATAAATGTTGCTGCAGGACATCTTTCATCTCTAGTCCGTATTTATCGGCACGGTTCATGAGTTTCCTTACTTCTTCGATAAAGGCTGGATCTAGTCGCATCCATTGACCGTTTATATTGAATAGACGTTTATTTTGTTCAACGAGTTCGAAAAATTCGCTTTCTGATAAATCAATGCCGTTCGTCGAAATGCGCCAATCAAAATTAACGAGCGTATTCATACCGAAGAACGATTGTGTTTGTGCTGTATTTTGCTTCAGATGGACACGTAATTTCGGTTTTGTTGCTTTTAAATTTTGCCACCATGATGGTAGTAAAATTGTAATACCGGCTGCAAGTAACTCGTCGCTTGCTTCTGTTAAGAAGTTCCACGCTTCTGTTTCAAAGAGTTCATTTCGGAACGTATCTCCTTCTTTTAACCACGGTATGAGTTTACTAAAACCTTCTTGTGTTTCTGTAATCCGTTCTTCGTAATCGTGCCATCTTTTCGGTAAGGAATCGATGTTTTCATATACATATATGCGATGCGCCCCGCGCTTTGGTGTCACAATTGTTTCAAGCTTCCACATTTCAAATTCTTCTTGTGGTTCTTGTAGTCTTAGTCCGATTGTAAACGGAAGATCATCTTCAATATAACCAATTTTCCGAAGCCAATCTTCTTCATGTAGTGCTGTTTCCAGTTGTCTTTTCGTAAAGTCATAATGTTCATATAGTCTTTTAGCATCTTCCCAGCCGTCATTTGAGCGGTTGTCTTGTAATATGCTTTCATTTACTGCTGCTGAGAAAAGCGATGCTAATGTGTCATCTTCAATTGGTGTATTTTGAACTTTCCAAGATGGTTGTTTAGGCCAATGATTCATATCTGGTACGAAACTACCACTCGTAAAGGCATCCCATAGTTCATTTGCATCTTTCGTAAGTGCTGTAATCGTGCCGTTTATTTGAATATGTGCAAAGGAATTCATCGGTTTGTTTGCAATGTATTCAAAGGCTTGTGCATTTGTTAGCAGCACACCTTGTTTTCCTTCGAAGGTTGCTTCTTTTAGAAACGTACCGTAGAAAGAAGTGGAGTGCCATGTGAATGCATTTCGTTTCCAACTTGTTACGGATAATGGAGTACCGCTGTCATCTTCTCCCCAAAGGAACCAACCTTGACTAACATGCTGGAGCCTAATTGTTACTTCAGTTTGATTGATCATCGATTAATTTTCCTTTCCGTAATTCCTCTTGTAGTGCACGCAGACGTGAATGGAGATTGGCGATGTGAATAATGAAAGCATCCCATTCATCGGTGCGTTTTAATCGTTTATATAATGTACGTAATTTCTTTAAGTAACGAACTGCACGTTTATATGATTTACGATTTCGTTCTTCAATCGCCTCTACAGCAGCAAGATGGTAAAGAGGAAGTGCCACTTCTGGCGCTTCTTTTTCAATATCTTTCAGTGGCTCTTTCAACAGTTCAATTGCCTCAAATCCATATAAGAGATGAAGCTCTGCCCATGTGCGATACTGTTTTTTCGCGAGTACGTACTGTTCGTAGTTTGTGAAACTATACGGTAATAGTTCTTGTAAAATCATTTCAAAACCAGCTTGTTCATTTGTATGTGTTGCGTATGTTTCATACATGATTACAAATAGCCGAACGATATCTTTTATGAAAATCGTATTTTCGTGATCTTGGATCGTTTTCTTTACTTGTTTATACGTAAAGGAAAGCCAGTTTTTTGCACGATCCCATTGCATGGCACTTAATAGTTCTTCTAACCAATAGAAGTATAGACTCACAACAGAAGCAGGTTGTTTCTTTAGTAAGTCCATCGCTAGTAAATCTTCATCATTTAAAAAGAGAAGATGAGAAGACGCTAATGCTTTGGATAGTGGATTGATTTTCGTATCGATTCGTTTTTCTTCCTCTTGTATGTTCTCTTTATTGTTTAAAAGTTCACTCCATATGTGACGATAAATGAAAAATCGCTCTTGCGTATAAGCATCGGTAGAGAAGAATACTTCATGAACGAGACGAGCTGTTTCTTGCAAAATTATTTCAGACTCTGAAGGAATCGCTTCTGATTGTAAGTCCCGAACGATGGATTCCACTTTATCGACAAATAGGCGAATGACATTAACAGGTTGGTGATAAGAATACGTTTTGTTTGCTTCGAATGCCTGAATTTCTTCTAATAATTTTTGAAAGCAGTAAATTGCTGCATGTAACCTGAATAATTCATGTATGGCGATGACGCGCGGAGCTTTCCGCTCAAGCTTCGTATAGAAATCTGTAAAGATACTCATAAGAAAATACATTTGTTTATAAGTAAGGCGAGCTTGTTCTTTTTTAAATGATTCATATTCTTTTTCAAAATATGATTCCCAACTTTTATAATCCGTTTCTTCAAAAGCTGATGATTGCAATACTTGTCTTGCAGTTCTAATAGGAGGAAGGGAAGGTTTCGTATTATTTTTAAATAAAGTTAATACATCTCCTACTTGCCCGAAACTAGATGCTGCAGATAGTAATACAGCGAGCATATGCTCACATTGTGTTGGTGCGAAGCAATCACAATAACTTTCAGCGACATTACGAATCGGAATATGAACGCTATATACGTTGCCTTCCGCATCTACAGTTCCTGACAGTGTATAACCATCAAAGTCAACGTTGTAGACAACACCACTACGATATAGGTGCCGAGCTGTAGCGACATGTTCCTGATCAGCTGTTTGCTGTGGATCTAGTCCTTGAACGAACTCATTCGCAATCATCATAATTTCATCTTTCGTAATTGAGTGTTGCAGCATAATATTCCTCCGTACACATATTTCTTTCCTTTACCATTATAAACAAAAAATGCTCAAAACAGAAAAAATGAAATTTGGATTACATAACTTGAAAATCATGGTAATATATAAAATGTTAATTTCATATATGAATATATACGTATAGGAGGAGAAATAATTTGTCAGATTTACAGACGAAGTTAGGTAGTGGAATGAATAAGTTACAAGAAGGAATAGAACAAGGGAAAATGAAGTTGCAAGTTGCACAAGAAATTGCTCAATTGAAAAAGGGAATGCAAGTGCAAATGCAGAAAAAAGCAGAGGTTCTATTAGAGGTTGGGCAGCAAGTGTATGTTCAATTAAGAGGAAGTGGAGTAAATGAAGCGAGCTTAAAAGAAATGATTGCTCCAGTTCAAGAATTTGATGTAGCTATTTATCAAGCAAGAAAGCGCATTGTTGAATTGCAAAAACAACAAGGTGAAAAAGCTACATGTGAATGTGGTGGACCTTTATCAATAAATGATAAGTTTTGTGGTTCGTGTGGAAAACCTAACCCGATGTTAGCAGTAGAAAATGAAGGTGAAACGGTAAATTGTATTTCATGTAATGAGCATATCGATAAAAACTCTACTTACTGTCCAGTTTGTGGAATTAAGCAAAGTGGGGAGTGAATTAAATGTATTGTCGCACATGTGGAAAACAACATGGTGAAGAAGTAAATTATTGCCCAAATGAAGGTAGTATGGAGATTGCAGGAGCTATAGATGCAGTAACATTAGAAAAAGATACTGCAAAATACTGCAAAGGTTGTGGCAGTGAAAATGCTCAAAAAAATTTATATTGTCAAAAGTGCGGGTATTCTTTATCTGTTGTGAAGAAAAAAGAACAATCTGTAAAATTGCCTACAATGGATGGTGCTCCTAAAGTTGAATTTAAAGCAGATAAAGCCGTTTTACAAAAAGGTTTTATTGGTGGGGCTGTTGCAAGTATTCTCATGTTAATTGCTGGTTGGATTGGTAGTTTATTATTTGCTTCTATGTTAAGTGAGATGTTTAGCAAATTTGCGAAAGAATTAGAAATGTTGCCAAGTTTTTATTCGAGTGCAACTTCTACGATGTTAAGTTACCATTTACTTGGTTTTACAGCTAACGATGATAGTGGGTTGATATTTTCTTTATCTTGGCATACTCCATTTACATTATTATTAATCATTCCATTTATTATTTTCGTTGGTACAGGAATTTGGTTAGGGAAACAGCATGTTGCGAAAACGATTAAAGATCAAATCTTTATGGCAGCAACAGTTGGTATTATTTATGGCGTCTTTTTATTCATTATAAGTTTTATAGCATCACAATCTTTTGCAATTCCATTCTCAGAAGCAGGTAAGATTACGGTTGGCTATTCAGCGATTAAGAGTTTATTGAGTGGTTTTGTATGTGGGACATTATTTACCTTATTAGGATTTATTGCTCATACAAGCAAAAACAATATGGCAGTAGCATTTCAAGAGTTAATGCCATATGGAGCGTCTGTGTATTACGGTGTTTCAGCTATGATAAAAGGACTTTTAGTAACAGCGGTAGCGGTTTGTATTATGGCGTTAGTAAGTAAGGAAGACGGTATTGAACCATTAAAAGAAATAACAACTTTAAAATCTGAAAGTACATTATTAGCATTAGAGTTAACACCTCAATTATGGAGTATGGCTCATTTTGCGCCGTTAGAAGTATCAAGTCCAGCACTTAGTAAAGAATTTACTAGAATTGGTAAGAAATCAAATACATATGAGAGCACGCTATCGTTTTCATTTATATCAGGCGTCTCTGTAAATGGCGTAGAGCTTAGAGAGATATTGATTTCAAAAGGAGCAAATGAGGAAAGCCTTGCAGAATTTGATAAAGTGAATAACGTATTCCATTATGGTTTATTACTGCTTATTATTCCATTGTTCTTTATGTTTAGAGCGGGAAGAAAGTTAGCTAAATTACCGACTGCCAATATATATATTACATTAGCGGTATGCAGTGGTTCTTACACAATTATGATGATTGTAATGAATATGATTTCTAAGTTCCAAATTAATGTTTCAGGAACGGTAACAGGTTTATTTGGAACAAGTGGGACGGTATTATCTATGCAAAATTCATTTATATATTTAACTTTGTTTAGCTTGATTGTGACATATGTAGCGGCATTTGCTGGAATGAAATTAGCTAAAAAATAGGAGGAGAGCACGTTGAAGTTTTGTGGAACATGTAAAAAGAACGTTGCAGACCATTTGAACTTTTGTCCGGAGTGTGGGAGTAAAGTAGAAGTAATCGTTGATAACACTGCTGCTTCATATACAGAATTACAAAGCGAGACAAAATCAGTGAAAAGTAAGAAAAATTTATTTTTGATCATTGGTTTTGCTGTTATTGCTGCATTATTATTTGGGGCATATAAATTTGGAGCATATAAGTTTTCAAAAGAAAAGCAAGTAAATGTAATGATTGAAGCATTCCAAAAGAAAGATATTAATGCAATTGATGAGTTTGTAAAAGCGAATGATTCAAGCTTAAAGATTAAGACAGAGGATATTAAAGCGTACATGCGTTATTTAAAAGAGAATCCTTCTTACAACAAACAATTACTGTCTTATTTACAGAAAGAGACAGTAGATCAGAAGTTAACTAAAGATAAATCTTCATTTAAGGACGGGGAAATAGTAGAAGAGGGAAAAGAGTGGTTCTTATATCCAAAGTATAAGTTTAGCATGAAATCTTATTATATGAGCATTAGTACAACTGCAAAAAATGCAGAAATACATGTGAATGACAAAAAAGAAACAGAGCTTTCTAGTGATAAAACTTCGAAAGAGTTGGGGCCATACTTCCCAGGTACATATGTTGTAAAGGCAACGGCGAAGACAGAACTGACTGAATTAGAAACAGAGAAAGAAGTAGATTTAGCGGATGAACAGAGCGAGAAGGTGAAAGTGGATTTATCGCTTGAAGGTAAGTATGTAAGCATTTCTTCTGATGAAAGTGATGCAACTGTATTTGTGAATGGGAAAAAACGTGGAAAATTAAATTATGGAAGTTATAAGCTTGGCCCTGTATCCACAGATGAAACAGTAGAAGTACATTTAGAGAAAACTACTGATTTTGGTGTGATGAAATCTGAAAGTGTTAAAATTGGAGACCAAAGCACGTATTACTTAAAATTCCCGAAAGAAACATCAAGTTCAGCAGTGGGCGAATTTGTAAGAAATCATATTTATGATAACGTACGTGCAATTTCATTAAATGATTTTAGTTTAATTGAAAATAATTATGATAAGAGCGGGAAATCGTATAAGGAAGACCGTGATTATATACAGTATTTACACAAAAAAGGAATTACAGAAGACTTATTAGCGATGGAAGTTCGTAATGTAGAGCGTCAAAGTGATACGAAATATAAAGTAACGACATATGAAGAGTATCATATTCGTTACGGTGATGGATCTGTGAAGTTCAAAAGTTTTAATAACGAACATATTGTAACCGTGAATGGAAATGGAAAGATGTTGTATCATTCTCTTGGTGCAAATAATACTTTGAAATCAGAAGATGTATCTGGTCCAACTCGTTAATATGAGAGAAGCTGTTCAATATTTGAACAGCTTCTTTTTTGTAGCTAAATCGATATTTCGTGTCGAACCGTTGATATATCGTAAGTTATGATAGATATAATTGAAAAATCGTTGATATATTTTTTACAATTATGAGTGTGTTTCCTTTAATATTTCTTGTACATATGGATCATGTAATATCTGCTCTATAATTGGTAACATGTTTTGTTCAAATGGAATGTCGATAGGAAATGGCTTTTGAGAGCCTGGTTTTATTCCATATTGCACAATTTTGTAATGTGTATTGTTTTCAGACTTGAGCACAATTAACTTATAGCGGTTATCATCGCCAGCGAGTGAGAAATCAATAGACGTAGCGTTATATGTTACTTCATCTTTATATATGTACGGTTTTGGCGTACCAATCCAGTCTACTTTTGCTTGTACATTCATGGGCATAGCCTCCTTATATGTATTATAAATAAATAAAAGCCAGCTCTCAATAAAGAGAACCGGCTTGTAATTTAGCAGTCATTGGTTATTTTAAAATTTTCACTTTAACAGTTTTGCGTCCCCATTTTTGAGCAGCGCTATCTGATCCAAGTAAGATATCAATACGGTTACCTTTAATTGCACCACCAGTATCTCCAGCGATAGCTTCTCCGTAACCTTCTACCCATACTTTAGATCCTAATGGGATTACTTTCGGGTCAACAGCGATCATTTTCATGTTTGGATTCGCAGTTAAATCATGACCCATTGCAGTTAATACACGGCCGCCATATGTGCCACCGTTTTCGCTCGGGTGAGCTGTATATGCTGTAGCTACAACTGTTAACTCACGACCACCAGAAGGTGTGTTAGTTTCAGCAGCTTTTACAGCAGGCTTAGCAGCTGGTTTTGCTTGTGCTGCAGGTGCTTGAGCCTTAGCTGGTGCTTCAGCTTTAGCAGGAGCAGTTGTTTCTTGTTTCTCAATTACAGGTGCTGTACCTGTTAAGAAAGGAACATGAACATAAGCTGTTTTCCCGTTATATTCAAATTGTAACCACTCATTTTGTACTTGGTTCGTTGTTTCGATTACATCGTCTTTCTTCAACTTTCCAAGAACCTCTGAGTTTGTGTTCGCTTCAGCACGTACGTTTAATACGTTAGCTGTTACGTAGTAGATGCTTTTTGTGAACTCTGCACTTACGAATGCGTCTTTACCGTTTAAAGTAACTTTTGACCATCCGTTCTCTGTATTTTGTACATCTATTTTATTACCGTTTAGTAATTTACCGACAACTTTTGATTCCGTAGTATGGTTTTCGCGTACGTTTAGTACGTCTGTTGTTACAACAGTTTCTGCATTAGCAGATGATGTGAAAATCCCAAGACCAAAAACTGCTGCTGTTGCTATACCAATTAATTTTTTCATGATAGCCTCCATTGCGTTTGTTTTCGTGTCCTCATTATAGCAACAGATTTTTTCGGATTTGGGGAAAACACACAATTACAAACCATTCGTAATAAGTCGTTAATATCCTGTAATATAACAAAAAATATAGGAAAGCGTTTTTCATTCTATATGACTCATAGGTTTCTAGTTATATTCAAAATATTTAATACAACATGTTTTTTTCGACGTAAATAAAAATATTACAGGAATGTTACATGATGTTTACTAAACGATTACATTCCTTGAGTATTTTACCGTTTTATGGGTAATATAGTTATATAAACATAAACATTTTGTTTGTGAAGCTATAAACACGTGCTATATACTAGCAAAAAAACCGCATAATTGTTACAAAACGAAAGGGTTGCAAGGAAGAAATTTGCCCTTTTTTACATATGTAACACATCCTTTTTTAGGAAAATACATTCCTATCCGCGTTTTTCTCACACAATTTGACAGCAGTATTTCTAACTTGTAGCTCTTGCAGAGTGAAAAGGTTATACGAAAGGTAAGGCTGTCCATAAGAATTCGAATTGGTGAAGGTGAAAGTAAGAAAATCACCGCAAAATTATAGTTTTCTATCCGATTTTACATATCGGAATTTATGTTATTTACAAAAGCGAAACCTACGAAGGGGGATTTGATGAGGAAACTGACAAAAACATTCATCGTTTCATTAACATTATGTATTGCATTTACAATTTGGGGGATTATTCCCGAATCTATTATTGGAAAAGGTAGTTTAGGAAATGTAACAACCGCAATTCAAACTGCATTAGTTAGTAAGTTCGGCTGGTTTTATATTATTTCCGTTTCTATTATTTTAGGTGTGTCTATCTTTTTAATTGTTTCGAAATACGGTTCTATTCGTTTAGGTAAAGATGATGACGAACCTGATTATAGTTACATGACATGGTTTGCTATGCTATTTAGTGCTGGTATGGGTATCGGCTTAGTTTTCTGGGGCGTTGCTGAACCATTAAACCATTTATACGCACCTCCGTTTGGAGAAGGTGCAACTGAGGAAAGTGCGCGTCTTGCACTGCGTTTTTCATTTTTCCATTGGGGATTACATCCTTGGGGACTATATGCGTTTGTAGCGTTATGTATTGCTTACTTTACCTTTAGAAAAGGAAAAGCAAGTACGATTAGTGCGACAGTAGGTCCGTTATTTAAGGGCGGGGAACACGGACGTATCGCTCATTCATTTGATGTGTTAGCTGTTTTTGCAACTGTGTTTGGTGTTGCAACGTCATTAGGTCTCGGTGCAAAACAAATTGCAGGTGGTGTTAGCTATTTAACATCTATCCCAAATTCATTAACGACACAGTTAGTTATTATTGCAATCGTAACAGTATTATTTATGTTATCTGCGCAAACAGGTCTTGATAAAGGAATTAAATATTTAAGTAATACGAACATTATTTTTGCGTTTGCACTTATGATTATTGTATTATTTGCGGGTCCAACAAACTTTATTATGAATTACTTCACTTCAACAATCGGTTCTTACATTCAGGAATTACCAAGCATGAGCTTCCGTTTAAGTCCATTAGACGAAGGTGGAAACCAATGGATTCAATCGTGGACAATTTTCTATTGGGCATGGTGGATTGCATGGTCACCATTCGTAGGTACGTTTATTGCTCGTGTTTCACGAGGACGTACAATTCGTGAGTTTGTAATCGGTGTGTTACTTGTGCCGACCGTAATTGGTGCACTTTGGTTCTCTGTTTTCGGCGGAACAGGTATTCATATGGAGCTGTTTGGTGATGCACATATCTTCGAAAAAGTGAAAGAGATGGGAACAGAAGTAGGGTTATTCGCTATGTTCGATCAGATGGGCAGCTTTGGATCAGCTTTATCAGTTTTAGGTATTTTACTTATTGCAACATTCTTTATTACATCTGCAGACTCTGCAACATTCGTTTTAGGGATGTTAACGACACATGGTAGTTTAAACCCACCAAATCGTATTAAAATGATTTGGGGTATCGTTCTAGCCGCGATAGCTTCTACGCTATTATATATTGGCGGATTAGAAGCCTTACAAACGGCAGCTATCATTGCAGCATTCCCGTTCGTCTTTGTTATTTTCTTTATGATGGCAGCATTATTTAAAGAGTTACAAAAAGAAGGACGTATGAAGCGTCATTAATAATAGAAGGAAAAGAGCTGATTTCATATCAGCTCTTTTTTTATCCCTCTATTTGCTGAGCAGTAAGAACCCCACCTCAAAATTCAGCAAAAGCAAATAAATCGAGCTGCTTGTAAAAGCCCGATTGGTGATGGCTAATGAAAGTTTCACTTTATATAGAAGGAATTTGAAATGCGGGTAGAGGAAATAAAATACTTTACCATATAAGTAGTATGCCTTTTATACGAAGAAAAAACGATAGGTTTCGACAATATTCGATCCCTTACGAATTCTATTCATATTTTTGACAAAAAATTGTCGGAAATGTGTTGTCACGTTTATATATATGTGCTATATTATTTCCTGTAAGCGATTTCAAATAGTTTTAAAGCGCATTCAAGGGGGACATCTAGAATAATGAAACGTTACGAAAGAAAGTGGAAGCATATTTGTTTGAAACGTGTGGCACATCGTAGTGTCCAAGAAAGCACGGAACCTAAGACTGAAACGCGCAAAGAACAGCAAGAGAAGCAATTGGTTCTACAAAAATAGCAATCACTTTTTCGTATATAAATGAAGGTCGATCGTTCGTTGGGGGATGGACGTGAAATTACTTTCAGCTAAGGGGTATTGTCTGATATATAATTTATACGGCAATAAATAAGCACAGAGCATACGGCGCTCTGTGCTTATTTTTATTATTTATCTTTTTTAAATCGAACTGTTTTATCCCAGCCAATGACTTGTTTCTTGCTCTTTGCACGTAAGTATAAGATTAAGCTACGAATAAATAAGTACGTAAAGAGCTGTGCGTACGTAAAGTACATAATAACGCTAATAAAAATATTAGTCGGTGTAAAGGTTCGTTCGACACTCTGGGCACTAAATAATTGAGAAACATATGTAATATATGCGACATACCACATAAATAGTAGCGGAATGCTATATTGAATTTGGAATATCCCGAGTAGCCCAATTACAAACCAAACGTTCGAAATGATTAGGAATAGCCAAAATACAACATACACTAGAACTTGTTGTAAGGAATGAACAAGCAGCTTTCCTTTAAAGAAACTTAATGATGAGAACATTTTTTCTAAAATATATAAATTTCCTTGGAGCCAACGTGTACGTTGTTTAATAAGAATTTTTAAATGCTCTGGTTCTTGTTCCCAAGTAACTGATTCTGGGACGATTGGTAAGAGATAACCTTTTTGTGTAATTCGTAATGTTAATTCAGCATCTTCTGCAATTGCGTAAGGGTCATAGCCACCAAGCTCTTCTAGTGCGGAGCGACGAAGAAGCATGTTTGTTCCTGTCAGCGAGCCCGTTTGGAATAGTAACCAGCGTCCAGATTGCATAAGGAGCTGGAAGATTTGGAATTCTAGCGAAATCATTCGCGTCAACCAGTTTCTTTTTTCGTTTACTGTACGAACGTGTCCAACAGCTCCAACAGCATCTTCAGTTGTTTCAGCGTGTTCTACAAGCATTCGCAGTGCGTGTGGTTCAGGTTGGTTATCTGCATCGTAAACACAGAAGTACTCACCATCTGAAATACTAAGCCCATAGTTTAGTACACGTGATTTACCCTTCGGTTCACCGGGAGGAACACGAATATGACGAATATGAGCATAAGCTTTGTCGAAATCATCTCCGATTTCAGGTGTTTCATCTTGAGAGTTATCATTTAATAAATAAATAGTTAGCTTTCCTGGATATTCAATCTTTGCCATCGCCTCTAAAGTATCTTTAATAACGACGCCTTCATTATGGGCAGGTATGAAAATATCGACGCTCGGATAATGTTCTAGCGTACGATCTTTTCGTTTACTATTTCGGTGAATTAAGCCCGCGATTGTTAAGAAAGAGTAGTAAACGAGTAAGCCAGAGAATAGAAAGGCCGTAAAAATAAGTACATATTTAATTGAAAATGTGATACTAATCCAAAAAACGAGTACGCAAAACAGAAGGAATAAAAGAAGTATAACGAGAGTCATCATAACAGTGTCTGTCCTTTGTTTCCAATTTGCTCGCGTGAAATTTTTATATCTTTGATTGCTTCAGCAGCAAGCCATTGCTCCATTTTTGGTTTTAGGCGGTTCATTACAATGTCAGCACCAGCTTCATTTGTGTTTTGTAATAAAATAACTAGCGTATTATTATCATATTCAGCAGCAAGGTCAAAATCATTCCTTACCGTTTCAACTAATAAAGAAGCTACACGGTCCATAACACTTTCCTTTGTATATTTACTAAAGGAAGTGAAATCAAAGTAAACAATAATGCCTGTTTCATTACGACGATTCATTGCAGTCGTTAATAACGCTTGGCGTCTCTCGAATTCTTGTCTTGTTAGTAATTTGGATTCTCCAATATATTGTTCCAATGTTCTCACACGCTCAGTTAAAGCTTTATTTTCATGAATCACTTTTTTCAATAGGTGAGTTGTTATATATACAATGAAGAAGTTAGCTGCCATCAGGAAGTGGGTAATCATATATTGCCATTGATCTGATGTACTCCATAAGTGAAGCCATGCTTGATAGAACAAATAAAATACGGAAATAATGGTTCCTAGTATGAAGAAAACAAATGCTGTTTTGTCAGCTGAAAATAAGAATAGTACATTTACGATTACGTATATTATTGTAAAAATGAGAGCATGCTCATATTTCGTCACATATACAGTAGTAAAATAAAATACAATTTGTAAAGTCCACATAGAGAGGATTTTATAGAACTTATCTTTCACAAAACTTTCCTCCTTAAAGCTATTTCATCAATAG
>NZ_JBEUTW010000029.1:0-7396 GCF_040492675.1 Bacillus sp. AP50 | reverse complement strand
CATATCCACAAGCCCTATTACTATTACTACTATTTTTTTATCTTTATTAATTAAATAAAATCTTATACTTACCGGAGGTTTTTCTTTATGCGTTTTACAATACAAAAAGACTATCTTGTAAGAGGTGTACAAGATGTAATGAAGGCAGTTTCTTCTCGTACAACAATCCCCATCCTTACGGGAATTAAAGTTGTAGCTACTGAAGAAGGAGTTACATTAACAGGAAGCGATGCTGATATTTCTATTGAATCGTTTATTCCAGTCGAAGAAGATGGAAAAGAAATCGTAGAAATTGCTCAATCAGGAAGCATTGTTTTACAGGCAAAATATTTTAGTGAGATTGTAAAAAAACTACCTAAAGACACTGTCGAAATTTCTGTAGAAAATCATTTTATGACAAAAATAAAATCTGGAAAATCAGAGTTTAACTTAAATGGTTTAGATTCTGCAGAATATCCGTTATTGCCACAGATTGAAGAACATCATGTATTTAAGATACCAACAGATTTACTTAAGCATATGATCAGACAAACTGTATTTGCAGTTTCTACTTCTGAAACAAGACCGATCTTGACAGGTGTAAACTGGAAGGTATATAACAGCGAGTTAACTTGTATTGCAACAGATAGTCATAGACTGGCACTTCGAAAAGCAAAAATTGAAGGACATAACATTGCAGATGAATTCCAAGCTAATGTTGTTATTCCAGGTAAGAGCTTAAATGAATTAAGTAAAATTTTAGATGAGTCTGAAGAAATGGTAGATATCGTTATTACGGAGTATCAAGTATTATTCCGTACAAAACATTTATTATTCTTCTCAAGATTGTTAGAAGGAAATTATCCTGATACGACACGTTTAATTCCAGCAGAGAGTAAAACGGATATTTTTGTAAATACAAAAGAATTCCTACAAGCAATTGATCGTGCTTCACTATTAGCAAGAGATGGCCGCAATAACGTTGTTAAATTATCAACTTTAGAGCAAGAAATGCTAGAGATTTCTTCGAATTCACCAGAAATCGGAAAAGTTGTCGAAGAAGTACAATGCGAAAAAGTAGATGGAGAAGAGTTAAAAATATCTTTTAGTGCAAAATATATGATGGATGCATTAAAAGCTTTGGATAGTACAGAGATTAAAGTTAGCTTTACTGGGGCAATGAGACCGTTCTTAATTCGTACAGTAAATGATGATTCAATTATTCAATTAATTTTACCGGTTCGTACTTACTAGGTAAGGAATAAGGGTTGCTAGTTTAAAGATGCTAGTGGCCCTTATTTGATTTTTGGGTATTACTTTCCTAATGCTAGTTTATTTAGTACAATGAAAGAATGAACACTTTCAGAAAGTGAGCGATTTTATGAAACGTATTAAAATTTCAACAGAGTATATTACACTAGGACAATTTTTAAAGTTAGCTGATGTAATTGATACAGGTGGCGCTGTAAAATGGTTTTTACAAGAATATGAAGTGTACGTGAACAACGAACTTGAAAATAGAAGAGGTCGCAAACTATATGCGAATGATGTTATTGAAATTCCAGGAAGCGGAACTTTCCAAGTTCAGGCATAAAGGGGGAGCCCTTTGTTTATTTCAGAAATACAATTAAAAAACTATCGCAATTATGAAAAATTAGAGCTTTCCTTTGAAGATAAGGTAAATGTAATTATCGGCGAAAATGCACAAGGGAAAACAAATTTGATGGAAGCTATTTATGTTTTAGCGATGGCGAAATCTCATAGAACCTCTAATGATCGCGAACTTATCCGCTGGGATGAAGATTTTGGTCAAATAAAGGGGAAATTACAAAAAAGAAACAGTTCTTTGTCTTTGGAATTAAATATTTCGAAAAAAGGTAAAAAGGCAAAATTAAATCAACTTGAACAACAAAAGTTAAGTCAATATATTGGCGTGATGAACGTTGTCATGTTTGCCCCAGAAGATTTAAATCTTGTAAAAGGAAGCCCTCAAGTAAGAAGACGCTTTTTAGATATGGAATTAGGACAAATAGCTCCTGTATATTTGTATGAATTAAGTCAATATCAAAAGGTGCTCACGCAACGAAATCACTTGTTGAAAAAAATGCAAGGGAATAGTAAGAATGAGGAAACGATGTTGGATGTATTTACACTTCAACTAATTGAGCATGGTGCGAAAATACTGCAAAAACGTTTTGAATTTTTGCATTTGCTACAGGAATGGGCAGCTCCAATTCATCGAGGTATAAGCCGTGGATTAGAAGAGTTAGAAATTGTCTATAAACCAAGTGTAGATGTATCAGAATCAATGGATTTGTCGAAAATAAAAGAAGTATACTATGAAAGTTTTCAATCTGTGAAACAACGTGAAATTTTCCGTGGTACGACTTTAATTGGTCCTCATCGTGACGATTTACAATTCTTCGTTAATAGTAAAAATGTTCAAGTCTTTGGTTCGCAAGGACAACAACGAACGACCGCACTATCCCTAAAATTAGCTGAAATTGAATTGATTTATTCAGAGGTTAAAGAATATCCAATCCTTTTGTTGGATGATGTTTTATCAGAATTAGATGATTATCGTCAATCACATCTTTTAAATACAATTCAAGGAAAAGTGCAAACATTTGTTACAACGACGAGTGTCGACGGAATTGAACACGAAACATTAAAAGAAGCGAAAACAATTCATGTAACGAACGGCACTGTAGATTGTGAAATAGATAGGGAATAACCCCTGTTTAAATGGAAAAGTAGGTGATCTTTGTGTCAATGGAACAAAAGCAAATGCAAGAAAATGCATATGATGAAAGTCAGATACAGGTGCTTGAAGGACTAGAGGCAGTTCGGAAACGCCCTGGTATGTATATTGGATCTACAAGTGGAAAAGGGCTTCACCATCTTGTGTGGGAAATCGTAGATAATAGTATTGATGAAGCACTTGCAGGTTATTGTGATGAAATTAATGTTAGTATCGAAGAAGATAATAGTATTCGTGTAACGGATAATGGGCGTGGTATTCCGGTTGGTATACAAGAAAAAATGGGACGTCCAGCTGTAGAAGTTATTATGACTGTTCTCCACGCCGGTGGTAAATTTGGCGGTGGCGGTTATAAAGTTTCTGGTGGTTTACATGGTGTTGGGGCATCGGTTGTAAATGCTCTATCAACAGAATTAGAAGTATTTGTACATCGTGAAGGTAAAATCCATTACCAAAAATACGAAAGAGGTATTCCGGTTGCGGATTTAAAAGTCATTGGTGACACAGATCAAACAGGAACAATAACTCGATTTAAACCAGATCCGGAAATTTTCCAAGAAACAACAGTATACGATTTTGATACGCTAGCAACTCGTATGCGTGAATTAGCGTTTTTAAATCGTAATATTAAATTAACAATTGAAGATAAACGTGAACATAAGCAAAAGAAAGAATTCCATTACGAAGGTGGAATTAAATCATACGTTGAGCATTTAAATCGCTCAAAACAACCGATTCATGAAGAGCCTGTGTACGTAGAAGGTTCAAAAGATGGTATTCAGGTTGAGGTTTCTCTTCAATATAACGAGGGATACACAAATAATATTTACTCATTTACGAATAACATCCATACGTATGAAGGTGGTACACATGAGGTAGGTTTTAAAACAGCTTTAACTCGTGTAATCAACGACTATGGTCGTAAAAATAGCATTTTAAAAGATGCGGACAGTAATTTAACTGGTGAGGATGTTCGTGAAGGTTTAACAGCAATTGTATCAATTAAGCATCCAAATCCACAATTTGAAGGACAAACGAAGACAAAACTTGGGAATAGTGAAGCGAGAACAATTACAGAGTCTGTATTCTCAGAGGCGTTTGAAAAGTTCTTACTAGAAAATCCTAATGTAGCGCGAAAAATTGTAGAAAAAGGTACGATGGCTGCACGTGCACGTGTAGCTGCGAAAAAAGCGCGTGAATTGACACGTCGAAAGAGTGCGTTAGAAGTTTCAAGTTTACCTGGTAAATTAGCTGATTGCTCTTCGAAAGATCCAGCAATTAGTGAAATTTACATCGTAGAGGGTGACTCTGCGGGTGGATCTGCAAAACAAGGACGCGATCGTCATTTCCAAGCAATTTTACCGCTGAAGGGTAAAATTATTAATGTGGAAAAGGCACGCTTAGATAAGATTTTATCAAATGATGAAGTTCGTACAATTATTACGGCGATTGGTACAAATATTGGTGGAGACTTCGATATTGAAAAAGCACGCTATCATAAGGTTATTATTATGACCGATGCCGATGTTGATGGTGCACATATTCGTACCCTATTATTAACGTTCTTCTATCGTTATATGCGTCAAATAATTGAGTGTGGTTATATCTATATTGCACAGCCGCCGTTGTTTAAAATACAACAAGGTAAAAAAATTCAATATGCTTACAACGATAAGGAACTTGAAAAAATCTTAGCAGAATTACCGGCCCAACCTAAGCCAGGGATTCAGCGTTATAAAGGTCTAGGGGAAATGAATCCAACTCAGCTATGGGAGACGACAATGGATCCAGAAGTACGTTCATTACTTCAAGTTTCCCTTCAAGATGCAATTGAAGCAGACGAAACATTTGAAATTTTAATGGGAGATAAAGTAGAGCCACGTCGTAACTTTATCCAAGAGAATGCAAAATACGTGAAGAACCTTGATATTTAAATGAGTAATGACAGGAATCTAAGTATTCCTGTCTTCTACATATAAATCAATGTATGTGTAACGGAAATGTAAGAGGAGGTGCTCGTTGATGTCAGACAATCAACAACAAGCACGAATTCGAGAAATTAATATTAGTCATGAAATGCGTACCTCATTTTTAGATTACGCAATGAGTGTTATCGTATCTCGTGCATTACCAGATGTTCGTGATGGATTAAAACCTGTGCATCGTAGGGTTTTATATGCGATGAATGATTTAGGAATTACAGCTGATAAAGCGTATAAGAAATCAGCACGTATTGTCGGTGAAGTAATCGGTAAGTATCACCCTCATGGTGATTCAGCCGTTTATGAAACAATGGTACGTATGGCGCAAGATTTTAGTCAACGTTATATGCTTGTAGATGGGCATGGTAACTTCGGTTCTGTAGATGGAGATTCAGCAGCTGCAATGCGTTATACAGAGGCAAGAATGTCTAAGATTTCTATGGAATTAATACGTGATATTTCAAAAAATACAATTGATTATCAAGATAACTATGATGGTTCCGAAAGAGAACCGATAGTACTACCAGCGCGTTTCCCTAATTTATTAGTAAACGGTACAACAGGTATTGCTGTTGGTATGGCAACAAATATACCGCCGCATCAGCTTGGCGAAGTAATTGATGGTGTGCTGGCATTAAGTCATAATCCTGATATTACTATCGCGGAATTAATGGAATACATTCCCGGTCCAGACTTTCCGACGGCAGGTTTAATTTTAGGAAGAAGTGGAATTCGAAGAGCTTATGAAACAGGTCGCGGTTCCATTATGCTTCGTGCTAAGGTTGAAATTGAAGAGAAGTCAAACGGTAAACAATCTATTATCGTAACTGAACTACCTTATCAAGTTAATAAGGCACGATTAATTGAAAAAATCGCAGAATTAGTTCGCGATAAGAAAATTGAAGGTATTACAGATTTACGTGATGAATCAGATCGTAATGGTATGCGTATTGTCATGGAAGTACGTCGTGATGCTAATGCAAACGTACTATTAAACAATCTATATAAACATACAGCGCTTCAAACAAGTTTCGGTATTAATATGTTGTCTCTTGTAAATGGGGAGCCACAAGTACTAAATTTAAAACAAAATCTATATCATTATTTAGAGCATCAGAAGGTAGTAATTCGTAGACGTACTGCTTATGAATTAGAAAAAGCAGAAGCACGTGCTCATATTTTAGAAGGATTACGAATTGCTTTAGATCATCTTGATGAAGTTATTACGTTAATTCGTAGTTCAAAAACGGCAGATATTGCCAAGCAAGGCTTAATGGAACGTTTTGGTTTAAGTGAGAAACAAGCGCAAGCGATTTTAGATATGCGTCTGCAACGCTTAACTGGATTAGAACGTGAAAAAATTGAGCAAGAATATCAAGACTTAATGAAGTTAATTGCTGAATTAAAAGCGATTTTAGCAGATGAAGAAAAAGTTCTTGAGATTATTCGTGAAGAATTAACAGAAGTAAAAGAGCGTTTCAATGATAAGAGACGAACAGAAATTACAATTGGCGGTATGGAATTTATTGAAGATGAAGATTTAATTCCTGAACAAAACATTGCGATTACGTTAACTCATAACGGTTATATTAAGAGGTTACCAGCTTCTACGTACAAAACACAGAACCGTGGGGGACGTGGTGTGCAAGGAATGGGTACGAATGATGATGACTTTGTTGAACATTTATTAACAACGTCTACTCATGATCATATTTTATTCTTTACAAACAAGGGTAAAGTATACCGTACGAAAGGATATGAAATTCCAGAGTATAGTCGTACTGCAAAAGGACTACCAATTATTAACCTATTAGGGGTAGATAAGGGTGAGTGGATTAACGCTATTATTCCGATTCGTGAATTTGGTGACGATCAGTTCTTATTCTTTACGACAAAACAAGGGGTTTCTAAGAGAACGCCACTTTCATCATTTGCAAATATACGTACAAATGGTTTAATTGCAATTTCTCTTCGTGAAGAGGATGAGGTAATATCTGTACGTTTAACATCGGGTGATAAGGATATTATTGTCGGGACAAGTAACGGTATGCTAATTCGTTTCAATGAACAAGATGTTCGTTCTATGGGACGTAATGCTGCAGGTGTTAAAGCTATTACGTTGGGCGATGAAGACCAAGTTGTAGGTATGGAAATTGTCGAAGAGGATGTAAATGTTCTAATTGTAACGAAAAATGGTTACGGAAAGCGTACACCGATTGATGAATACCGTCTGCAAAGTCGCGGTGGTAAAGGTCTGAAAACTTGTAACATTACAGATAAGAATGGTAAATTAGTAGCTGTTAAATCTGTTACAGGTGAAGAAGATATTATGTTAATTACAGCGGCAGGCGTTATTATTCGTATGCCAGTTGATCAAATCTCTCAAATGGGACGTAATACACAAGGTGTTCGTCTAATTCGATTAGAGGAAGACCAAGAGGTAGCGACGGTAGCAAAAGCACAAAAAGATGAAGAGGAAGAAACGAGTGAAGAGGTTTCTTCAGAAGAATAAGAGAGGGGATTTTCCCTCTCTTTATTTTTTTATAATAATACTTGCATAGGGAAAAGAAAGCCTATATAATAGGCAGAGTCAGCAAATGAGAGATACAACTTATCGAAAAAACTTGTTGACGAAAATAATATACTATGATATATTATAAAAGTCGCTGAAACG
>NZ_JBEUTW010000028.1:0-5198 GCF_040492675.1 Bacillus sp. AP50 | reverse complement strand
TTGTTGCACTGCGTTTTAAAATAATTTTTAATATATGCACCACATTAGCCGTTCATTCTTAATGCTCACTTCGACTTTACAAAATAATATAAAAACCATACTGCATGATTTTGTTCATCCGCAGCTATTCTCCGTAACAACTCTTTCAAATGTACATCGGATGTCTCATCTGAAATTTCCAAATAAAAATCTACTGTTTTTTGTTCATCTTGTATAGCGAACTCTAATCCTTGTAAATACGTATTTGGGCAGTCTTCAGTAATTTGTGGTTTCGGCTGCCTGCCAGTTAAGTTCGTATAAATTTGTACAAAGTTGTGGAAATGCTTTATTTCATCATTACGAATTTCAAGAATTTGTTTTTGTTCTACTTGATTTGGAGCCATATTCGCTAATTTTGCATAGCAGCTTATGGCGCTATACTCTCCATTTATAGCTTTTTCAATATCACTAATCAACTTATCATTTTGCCTATAACAATCATAATAATTTGAATTATACATCGTATCCCCCCATACTTTCGCTTACCATTTTATGCATTTAGAAATAGTAGGAGCCTGTGTATTTAACGGGACGGCTTTAGAATGAAAGAAAAGTTTGAGAAAAGGGTCTATTTTGCAAAGGAATTGCTTATGCATAAAATAATACTATTGTATACTGTTGCTATAAACTCTCGCGGGAGTTAGGAAAATAAATTCGCGAATCAACGATTGGTTCAACATGATGCGGTGCGAAGCTATTATGAGTTAAGTGACATAATTAGGAGGTTCCACTATGCCATCTTTATTTAAAACTATGGAGTTCCAGCTAAAAACCGAACGACTTGACCTGAGTATGTGGGAGGAATCCGATTCAGTTTGGATGAGGAATTTAATTGGCGAACGTGGTGTGGACATGCCGACCCTCGACTCCGTTCGTAACCGGCTTATTGAGATGCGTAAGAAGGCAGATGAAAATGGCATTTCCCTTCTCACTATTCGAAGAAGAGACGAAGGCGATTTCATCGGATACTGCGGCTTGATTATCGGTCGTTCCACACTTGAAGAGCCGGAGATTGCATACGAGTTGTTCCGCAGCGCTCATGGTAAAGGTTATGCGACTGAGGCGGCATCTGTTGTACTGGACGCGGCGATTGCTACTGGGCGCCAAAGACTTTGGTCGACTGTAGGTGCTTGGAATATCGCTTCCCTCCGGGTACTAGAAAAGATAGGATTTAAGCGTCATCACAGTACGTGGGATGACGAACGTGGTGAGATTGTCTGGAATGTACGTGACCTTTAGAAATCCCGACTTAATTCTAAACATAACACTTTTCAACAATTAGGTGTTTACATTGAGGAAAAGCCAGAAAAATTAACAAACTTTATTATCAGCAAATATTCATTCTTCAGCTTATAGATTTCATCAAAAAAAGCCGTTTCACTAATTAGTGAAACGGCTTTTTTTTAAGCGTTCAATTCTGTTTTATACCCTTTTACTGCACTACGTTTGAATGCAGTTGCTAATATAGTAACCATACTTACTATACCAATCCAAACGAGTACAGTAACAGGTGTATTCCAGCTTAATCCTTTTCCGAAGAAGAAGATTTCTCTTAAGCCTTCAATCATAAATTTCATTGGTAACCATGAGTAAACCCAGTCTTGATAAAACGGAGACAACATCTCAGGTGCTAACGATAGTAACGGCGCCCCGAAGAATAGTAATAAAGCGAATAAACCGATTCCTTTTAGCCCAACCAATGAAAGTACCGCAGATATCATTAAGAAGAAACTAAAAGAAGTAATGGATAAGAATAGAGCTGTATCCGTGAAGTTCGAAATATTTAACCCTACCATCCCATCCGCAATCCATGTAAGACCAAATCCAATTACAAGTGTCGCAATAGCTCCTGTTACGATTTGGTTTACTTTTAACAGAAAGTTTTCTTTTCTTGAGCTTACTGGCATTTTACTAATCGCAATAAAAATAATCGCTGCACTAGCTAAACTTGCAATCCATAACGGCTGGAACAATGATATTGGTGAGTTACCGTTCGCACTATTTTTGCCGACCTCATTCATATTTTTCACGTTCTTTACAATAGGTGTTACTAATTTCGCAGCTTGATCTGTTGTTACAGTATCTCCTTTTGCTTTTAACCCTTCTAATATTTGCGTACGAACATTATTGTTCATATTATCAACAATCGCAGTTCATGGACCTTTTTATGCGGCTGGCTTAAAGAAATAAGTCAGCTATATAATAAAAGAACATCCACTATAATAGCGGATGTTCTTTTATTTCATTACAACACTTCAATATACCCTTCTGTTCCATGTACCCGAATTCGTTGTCCGTCTTTTATTAATTTCGTAGCATTCTCTACTCCAACGACTGCCGGTAATCCATATTCACGTGCGATAACTGCTCCATGCGTCATAAGTCCGCCGACTTCAGTAACTAATCCTTTTATAGATACAAATAATGGTGTCCAGCCAGGGTCAGTAAAAGCCGTAACTAATATATCTCCCTCTTCTAAATTCGCATCTTCCATATTTAAAATAACGCGAGCTCTTCCCTCAATTACTCCCGAAGAAACAGGCAAACCTACAATTGCTTCGGCCGGGAGATTTTCTCGTTTATATTTACCTGTAATGATTTCTCCATCAGACGTCATAACTCGCGGCGGCGTTAGTTTTTCATATAATTTGTACTCATTTTTTTGTTGATGAATAAGCTCGTAATCTAGTTTATTTGTGCGGACGACTTCGTGAAGTTCTTCAAAAGTTAGATAGTATATATCTTCTATTTCATCCAGAACATTATTTTTCACAAGTTTCTCTGCTTCTTTCAGTAATGCCTGCTTATATATGAAATAACGATGAATCATGCCGTATTTCGGATATTCACGATAACCGATGAAATTGCGGAGGTTACAAATCATTCTCTTCGTCTCTTCTACTTTTTGTTCCCCACCCGGCAAGTGCTGCAATCGCTCTAACAGCTCTTCTTCTTTTTTCAAAGCTTCCTGCAGCCCTTCTTCAAACTTCCGTTTACTAGCACCATATTCAAAGTCCCTTATATGATTTAAAATCATCGGTATAATTGTAGCTGGCTGTTCACTCCAGCGCGTTTTCGTAATGTCGATTTCTCCGCTGCATCTCATTCCATATTTATTTAGAAAGGCATCGATTGCATCCCGAACTGTTTCCCCGCCTTTAAACTGAATTAATTCATCTAAAAAGCTGTCATCTTCTACATGCTGTAAATACGCAATGACTTCTGGATACGGCCGAATCACATCTGCAACATCTAATAATGCTAAACCCATTTCTGAAGTAATATTATTTTGTACAGATTGTGAAAGTACATCTGCTGCATTCTTTTCCCCTAGCCATTGTTCCATCTTTTCATTAATCCATGATGAAGCATTCATACCTGCCATAATAATAGCTATACTTTGCGAGTTAAATAATACTTTCTTTAATTGCTGAATGTCTTCTAAAATAAAATGGAGTACATCCAGCCCTGATTTCGTTTGTATGTTTCGTTTTAACTCTTCGATTGATGCTTGACTATTCTGTATTAAATTTGTAACGATTGCCGGATCATTTTCAATTTCTGGTTGAGAATTTGCAGGTGGCACACTTTTACCAACACTCTTCCCTTTTTCATCATCTGGTAATAATTTAATAAAATTATCTCGCTCAACTATAGTCGTTAATGCATCTCTTACGAGTGGATCCGATTTTCCTAAAGTGTTTATTAAGTAATCTCTGCTAGCAGGTAAAGCTAATTGTTGCGTAGCATCGACAAATAACCTGCCTCCCGCTTTACGCATAGGGGCACTAGTTGTTAACAAGAAAAAAGATAACCCAAGTGGTTTCATCGCATCGGTCATCATTTGTTGGTGACCAACTGATATATACACGTGATTTTCCCCATCATTTACTTCTGGAATTGGATATAAAGTCGTAATCGGTCTGCTTTGGACTATATAAATTGTATCATCAACTAAGCACCATTCAATATCTTGCGGACAACCAAAATAAGCTTCGATTTGTCTTCCGATCTGTGCTAGTTGTAAAATTTGTTGTTCAGACAATGTTTGAAGTTTTTGCTGAACCGGATCAATCTGTTTCGTCTCTGTTCCGCCCTCTTTTACAGCATAAATAGCTATTTTTTTAGTCGCTATCATCGTTTCTGAAATTTCGCCTTCTTTTACTTTATAATTATCGGCAGAGACCAGACCCGATACTAATGCCTCACCAAGTCCAAAACTGGCATCAATTGATAACACCTTTCGGTTAGAAGTAATTGGATCAGCCGTAAATAAAATGCCCGAAGCCTCAGGGAAAACCATTTTTTGAACGACAACACATATAGAAACTTGATTATGTTCAAAACCATTTTGCATGCGGTACGTAACTGCTCGCTCTGTAAATAAAGACGCCCAGCACTTTCTTACATGCTGTAAAATCGCTTCTTCTCCGATAATATTTAAATACGTATCTTGTTGACCTGCAAATGAAGCATACGGTAAATCTTCAGCCGTCGCACTAGAACGCACGGCATACGCATGTTCATTTCCAAAACGTGAGAGATAATGAGCTACTGCTTCCACTACATCAGTAGGGATTTCTACTGCCATAATGACTTCTCTAATCTTCTTACTCATTTCACCAATTTGAGCACGCTCTTCCATTTTCAACTTTGTTAGCTGCTGCAACAAAGTTTGAAGCTCTTCATTTTGCTCGATAGCCTTTTCATATCCTACCGTTGTAACACAAAAACCTTCGGGTACTTGTAACCCTTGAACGCTTGATAACTCCCCTAAATTCAAACCTTTTCCACCGACGAGCGAAAGCTGCGTGTTTTCTATTTCCTGAAAATCGAGAACGAAAGAACTCATGTAACATCTCTCCTTACTATGCATGTGTTCTTGATTGTAGCAGGAGTCAATACGAATAAACAGTCTATTTCGAACTTGATTTACATGATATAATTAAGTTAGGAAGAGATAACTATTTTTATTTCTCCCCCTCTAATCCACTTCAATTACATCTCCAAACTTAAACATTCTTTGATTATGAAAAGCATCCGTACAAGTAATCGTCTTATTTAATGGATTTATATTAGCTACTGTTATGTAATTTTTATATAGATAGCCATTCTCTAAAATTTTTATAGTGTAATCCACTTTCAATAAAAGTCAAAAA
>NZ_JBEUTW010000027.1:0-58353 GCF_040492675.1 Bacillus sp. AP50 | reverse complement strand
CTTCCTTATGTTAACATTTTCGTTTTTCGATGTCAACTAAGTTTTTCAATTTCTTTTGTCGTTTTCTGCGTTTCCGCATCAGCGACGGTTATTAATTTAACATATACAAACTATTAACGTCAACACTTTTTAATAAAAAATTCTTTTTCTTACATAACGAATACATTCTTCTGTGTTAGCTACTCTCCGGAATAAACAGAAAATGATTTTATATCTTTCTTCCATGGCTTTTTTTACAACTTCATGAATACGCTCATCTTCAAAATCAAATAAAAGTTCCTCTAATTCTCTCTTCAATATGTATTCCATTTCTTTTCTCTCTTCTTTTGTCAACATCAGCCCAAGCAAACAATCACCTCAATAATTCCTTACGCAACAATAAACGTTCCGCTCATTTTCAATTATCACAATCCTATCATCCATTATATCCACTACTTACGATATTAATCCTTTGTTCTCTTTTTTATATTTACAGCATATATGTAACTGAAAAGGATTGGACAAAGGGGCGTAATATTATGTTTTTCTTTTTTATTACGAGTAAGAGAAATTTTAAACACATTAGCTTAATAGTGATACTGTCCTTATTTACAGCATGGCTACTCTTTTTAAAAACATATTCACATGAATCTGCTTTTTCAACTGCTACAGGCCCTAAAGTAATTTACAAAGGAGACACCGCTAAAAAGCAAGTTGCATTTACGTTTGATATTAGTTGGGGAGACAAAAAAGCAATTCCAATCCTAGATACTCTTAAAGAAAGAGAAATTAAGAATGCAACATTCTTCCTTTCTGCTGCATGGGCCGAAAGACACCCCGATATTGTAGAGCGAATCATGAAAGACGGACACGAAATCGGTAGTATGGGGTACAATTACACATCCTACACTTCTCTAGAGACAAATGAAATAAGACGAGACCTTTTACGAGCACAAGATGTTTTTACGAAACTTGGTGTAAAACAAGTCAAGCTGTTACGTCCACCTAGTGGCGAATTTAACAAAGCAACCCTTAAAATCGCAGAATCACTTGGATACACCGTCGTGCATTGGAGTAATAATTCAAACGATTGGAAAAACCCAGGTGTAAATAACATCGTTTCCACTGTCTCTAATAATTTGAAAGGTGGAGATATCGTCTTATTACACGCATCCGATTCTGCCCTTCAAACAAATAGAGCTTTACCGCTGCTCCTGCAAAAAATAAAAAGTGATGGATATGAGCAAATATCCGTATCACAACTTATTTCCAACACAAGTACGAAAAGTGAAGATGTGAAGTAGCTTCTTCCCTACCACTCTTCACGCATAAAAAGCTCTACTACCTTTCAAGAAGGTGGTAGAGCTTTTTTAATCATACCATTTCCAGCATTATAACTGCTGGTGTATAAAATCTCTCTATTAAGCTGATTTACTTGTTTTTCCGATTAAACGATGTAATACAAGTAATTGATATGCGTTACATAACAATAGCGGTATAACCATTAAATATAACCAATCTGTATCATTAATCCGAAGCGCCGGTACCCATTCAAGGATCGTTACAACAACCATAAAGAACAGAGCTGGCACAAATGCTTTTTTATTTGTTTCTTTGCTTTTTACATAAGCAACAATTGCTCCAAACACAAATAATATTCCAGCAACAAGTATGTTATTCCCTAACGAGACTTCCCCATTTGCAATAAGTACAGATCTTAAATACACAAAATCAAATAATACGAATGCAATAAAGAAGAGCTGGACTGCATTCCATAAAGAAGATGAGCGGAACATCCCTAGTCCAAAACGGTGGATTGTTAAATATGCAAAGAATCCCATTTGACTTATAACACTAAAAATAAATCCTACACCCATCAGCCAGAAAGATACTGCTAAAATCTCCTTACCGTCGAAATTTTGAAAAAATTTATTGTACTTGTCCCACTCCAAAACAAAACCAATAATAACTGTGCTAATTCCACCAAGAAACAACGTCGTTAAAAATAGTCGTACCCACTTGCGGCTATTCACAACACATCCCCCATTATCCTTATATTTCTAATTAAATTGTATCAATGACAATTTCAAAAAGCTAGCCATGTTCATGTATAAATTCCTTAAAGATATTTATATTAAAAAGAGAGAACTGTGCTGAAAGGAGTTCCAACTTATGAAACGGATGCTATTCATTTTCGTTTCTTCTTTTCTACTTATCGCACTTGCAGCATGCGCACAAGGAAAAGAAACGAAATCCGAACTAGATTACGATCAAACAAAGAAAATGATTGTTGATATTTTAAAAACAGATCAAGGTAAGAAAGCTATTCAAGATGTATTAACTGATGAAAAAATGAAACAAGCACTCATACTAGATGAAACAGTAGTAAAGAAAACGATTGAAGATGCCATGGTATCCGATAAAGGGCAACAATTCTGGGAAAAGCTCTTTAAAGATCCTGAGTTCTCATCGAAGTTCGCTAAAAGTATGGGGAAAGAACAAACCCAATTAATGAAAACCTTATTAAAAGACCCTGAATACCAAGCAGGCGTTATAGAAATTATGAAAAATCCTGAAGTAGAAAAAATGATGTTACAAACAATGAAGAGTAAAGAATACCGTCAATATCTACAACAAGTACTAACAGAAACTGCTGAAAGTCCACTCTTCCAAGCCAAGATGATTGATATCATTAGTAAAGGTGTGCAAAAAGCTGAAAAAGGCGGATCTGGTAAGAAAGAAGCAGGCGGTGACGGTGGTTCTCAAGGCGGGAAGAAGGAAGAATAGTAAAAAATAATAACTATAATAACGAGTGGACAATTTATACATTGTTCACTCGTTATTACTTTATCTTGCTATTAACAGACGAAATGGCCCCCTCTAGTTAAGCGAAAGGTTTACTAGCAACAAAAGCCTTATTGTTGTCAGTAACAGGTGAACCCCACTGATTAAAGTTTCACTTTATTTTTGTGTAACAGCTGTTCTATCAATTACTGTTTCAGCTATTTTACTATAAATAATGCCCGTTGTATGTGTATCTTCATATACTGAAGGAGCAAAGTCTTCTTTATTCCAATCGGGTTGTTGTAGCGGAATGCGACCAAGAACATTCGTTTGTAATTCGGTAGCTAACTTATCTCCCCCGCCTTTTCCAAATACATATTCTTTCTCACCAGTTACCTTACTTTCAAAATATGCCATATTCTCAACAACACCAAGAATACTATGTTCAGTGCGCAATGCCATCGCTCCAGCACGCGCTGCTACAAACGCAGCTGTTGGATGAGGCGTCGTTACAATAATCTCTTTGCAAGATGGCAACATTGAGTGCACATCTAACGCAACATCACCTGTGCCTGGTGGCAAATCTAGTACTAAATAATCTAAATCGCCCCATTCTACTTCTGTGAAGAAGTGGTTTAACATTTTCCCAAGCATAGGTCCTCTCCAAATAACTGGTGCATTATCCTCTACAAAGAAGCCCATTGAGATTACCTTTACACCTAAACGTTCCACCGGAATTATCTTGTCACCTCTTACAATAGGACGTTTTTCTATCCCCATCATGTCCGGCACACTAAAACCGTAAATGTCCGCATCAATAATACCAACTTTTTTTCCTAAACGAGCTAAAGCAACTGCAAGGTTAACGGAAACAGTTGATTTTCCCACGCCACCTTTTCCACTCGCTACTGCTAAGAATGTTGTTTTTGAATTAGGTGACAATAAAGATTCACTTTGCTCTTCTTCTTGTTCCGGTGCAAACTGAGCTAATTCCTCTTCTGTAAATTCTGCAAAACGAAGTCCAACTGTTGCTGCCCCAAGTTCTTTTACTAACTTTACAATTCCAGACTGCAACTGCATTTGTTCCGCTGTACCGGTTTTTACGATTGCAATTTTGACACTCACATGTTCCTTCTCTGGCTTGACTGTTACCTCTTTAATTGCACTTGTTTCTTTTAATGTTTTATGTAAAAACGGATCTATAATCCCTTCTAACGCTTCAACCACTTGCTCTTTCGTTATCATAATTAGCCCAGCCCCCTGTATGAAAAATAACGTAATGTTAATTGAATTTATCTCTGCTTATCCTTGAAATAAATGCGTTTACATTTCCAGTATAACATATTTTCCGAAAACTTCGTTAACGAGAGAAGCTCAAAAAAATCCTCCTTATTCTGGAGGATTTCCTTTTTCCGTGAAATAACGTAATATACCACGGTATATTGCAGCTGCTACCTTTTGCTGATATTTCTCCGAATTTAACATATACCTTTCGTTCACATTCGATAAAAAGCCAGCTTCAATTAAAGCACCTGGTGTTTTAGAATACTTTAATAAATATACATGCGAAATTGTCTTAGCAGAACGATTCGTGTTTTCTAAACTTGTTCTCAATTCAGCCTGTATAAATTTTGCAGCACGTTCATTTTCAATCGAAGAGCGGTAATAGAACGTTTGTGCGCCTTTCGATCCACTACTAGTTAAAGCATTTAAATGAATACTTGCAAAAAAGTCTACATCAGGTTTATTGATGATTTCTACACGTTTTTTTAAATCCTCTGCTTTACGTCTACTATATGACTTTGTATCTTTGTTAGCTAAATCATAATCTCCCTCACGCGTTAAAATAACTAGTGCACCTTGTTCTTGTAAATAGTCTTGTACCTTTTTTGTAATTTCAAGCGTAATATCCTTTTCTATAATATCCTTTCCACCAACAGCCCCTCCATCTGGTCCACCATGCCCAGCATCTAATACAATTACTTTCCCTGATAAGGGTAAATTCCAAGCTCGCCACGATTTTGTAATTTGAAATTCTTGTTTAACTAAAAAAAACAATACAACCGCAGCGAGTGCAAAAGAGATAATTCGAATTCTCTTCATACCTTTCCTCCTCCAGCTAGTCCCTCTAATTACTTATATGGGACAAGAGGAAAGTTTATGCTTGTCTTAATGAAGCTTTAATCGATATCTTCTTTCACCTTTTTCATACCCTTCTTGCCACCACAATCCTATAAACTGCTGACAAGATTCAAAAAGTAATTCCTCATCTTTCAACTTTATTTCTCGCATAGTCATACTCGTTAAAAATTGAAATAGCGTTTCAGTTAATTGTTGTTCTTCTTCTAAAGCTCTATATTTCACATCAAAAAACGATTCACCATAATAACCAAATTTACTGTATCTCGCTCCTAATAAATAAGATTCTATCCCTAATTCAATACAGTAATCTTCATACTGACGATGAAGCTCTTGCATTTGAAAGGCATCACGAATATTTGAACGCAATGTTTTTAATGATAATTCCCGCAACATCTTCCGCTCGTATTTTAACTGCTTTTCTTTTTGTTTTTCTTGTAAGCTGACAATGACATTCATAGTACTTATAAACCTCCCTAATACGTATTAGTCTAAACTTCTAAAGAAGAAGCATACGCATGGCGGTAGCACTAAAATATTCCAAGCTATAAAAATTGCAAAAGAGGAATGAAACATAAAAAAAACCCCAACCAAAATGGTTGGGGTTTGTAGTTCGCAAAAATTAACGTTTTGAGAACTGAGGTGCACGACGTGCGCCTTTAAGACCGTATTTTTTACGCTCTTTCATACGTGCGTCACGAGTTAATAGACCTGCACGTTTTAGTGTTAGACGGTATTCTGGATCAGCTTTTAATAAAGCGCGAGAAATACCGTGACGAATAGCACCAGCTTGACCAGTGTATCCACCACCATTTACGTTTACAAGTACATCGTAGTTACCTAAAGTTTCTGTTGCAACTAGAGGTTGTTTCACTACTTCACGTAATGCAGCAAATGGGATATAGTTTTCAAAATCACGACCGTTAATGATAACGCGTCCTTCGCCTGGAACTAGGCGTACGCGCGCTACTGAACTCTTACGACGTCCAGTGCCATAGTATTGAACCTGTGCCAAAGTAAGCCCTCCTTTAATTAATTATCCGCGAAGTTCGTAAACTTCTGGTTTTTGTGCTTGGTGTGGATGCTCTGCTCCAGCATACACGTTAAGTTTCTTAGAAACTTGACGGCCTAAGCGTCCTTTTGGAAGCATGCCTTTAATTGCAAGCTCTAACATTTGTACAGGGTAGTTTGTACGCATTTCAAGAGCTGTTCTTTGCTTAAGTCCACCTGGGTGGTTAGTGTGACGGTAGTAAATTTTATCGTTTAATTTATTACCTGTTAAATGAATTTTCTCAGCGTTAATAATAATTACATGATCACCCGTGTCAACGTGTGGTGTAAATGTAGGTTTGTTTTTACCACGTAAAATGGATGCTACTTCACTAGCAAGGCGACCTAAAGTTTGACCTTCAGCATCAACCACATACCATTTACGCTCAACTTCGTTAGCTTTTGCCATAAAAGTCGTACGCATGTGTTTCCCTCCTCGTTATCTTTTCCATAGAAAAAATCTATTGTTTATCTTAAACACGATTTCCTTCCGGGGCTAATCGTGGTTTTAGAAACAATACCATATGTTATGATATACTTTTGAGTTTCTAATGTCAAGCAAATGTTACACCAGGATTAGTTGTTATAGTTTACCTCCCATAAGTAAAGCCCATGACCTGGAGCCATCTTTCCAGCAAACTGACGATTTTGTTTCGCTAAAATCTCTGGAATGCTATCAGGATCAAGCTTTCCTTGCCCTACGCTAAGTAACGTACCAACAATAATTCTGACCATATTATATAAAAATCCATTACCTACAAAACGAAAAATTATTTCATCATTTTGTTCAATTAACTCGATTTCATAAATTGTTCGCACTTTATCTTTTTTGTCAGTTTTTGCCGAACAAAAAGAAGTGAAATCATGTGTTCCAATAAAATAAGGAATTGCTTTTCTTATAGAGTTGATTTCGAGCGGATATGGATATTGATATACGTAATTTCTACGGAATACATCCGCAGTCTTTGATAATAATACACGATAACGATATTCTTTTTTCTCAACACCGTAACGTGCATGAAATTCTTCTGTTTTTTTCTCTACTTGCCTAATAACAATATCATCTGGCAACATTGTGTTTAAAGCATTAATCCATTGCCACTCTTCAAGAGACAAAGGAGTATCAAAGTGTATTACTTGTCCTTTTGCATGAACTGTAGAATCTGTTCTACCAGATGCCTGAACACGAACAAGTTCTCCCTTATGCAATTTCTGCAATGCTTTTTCTATCTCCTGTTGAACAGTACGATGGTTCGGCTGAATTTGATAACCACAAAAATGCATGCCATCATATGCAACCGTACATTTTATTCTATCCATTTCTCTATTCTCCATTACGATCGCACCCATGCCAAAATACAAGCTAAACAAAATAAGCTGACAATCGTTACTGTATCGCTTGTTTTCCAGCGTAGTTGCCTAAATTTAGTACGTCCTTCACCACTTTGATATCCACGAGCTTCCATCGCAATGGCTAAGTCCTCTGCACGCTTAAAAGCACTGATAAACAGAGGAACGAGCAGTGAAATAATAGCTTTCATTCTATCTTTTATCGGTCCCCCGGCAAAATCAATACCACGTGACGCTTGTGCTTTCATTATTTTACTCGTTTCATCCATTAATGTCGGGATAAAACGAAGAGAAATTGACATCATTAATGCGATTTCATGAACAGGAACCTTTATACGCTTCAACGGCTTTAATAACGTCTCCAAACCATCTGTAATTTCAATAGGTGTCGTCGTTAACGTTAATAATGTCGTCATTAAAATAATAACGAAGAATCGTACAGAAATGTATATCCCTTGCTCTAATCCTTTTTCATATATCGAAAACCAACCAAGCTGGAATAGTACATCCCCCTCCTTATTTGTAAAAATATGCAGGAAAAATGTAAAAAGAAAAATCCATAAAATTGGTTTTAAGCCCGAAAGTACATAACGAATCGGCACTTTTGCAAAAAATAAAGCAATGAGTGCATATAAAAATAAAAATCCATATGAAATCGCATTATTTGCTAAGAAAACAACAAATACATATAAAAAGACAATCAGCAGCTTCGTACGTGGATCAAGTTGATGAATAAGTGAATTCCCCGGGATATATCTCCCAATAATCAACTGCTGCATGATTCATGACCACCTTTTCGTAACACCTGCACAACTTCATGAGTAAGATCCTCTAAAGATAAGGTAGCCTTTGGAATTGAAATACCAAACTTCTCTTCAATTGCACGTTTATACTTTAATGACATAGGAAGATCCACACCAATTTTCTCTAGTTCATCGGCATGTGAAAATACTTCCTCTGCACTTCCTTGCAAAAAGACCGTTCCTTTATGCATAACTACAATCTGCTCCGCATACTGAGCAGCATCCTCCATATTATGCGTTACAAGGATAACTGTAAGCCCCTTTTCCTTGTGCAGCTTATAAAACATCTCCATAAGTTCGTTCTGCCCTTTTGGATCTAGTCCTGCTGTAGGTTCATCTAATACAAGCACTTCAGGTTCCATCGCCAGTACACCCGCTATAGCAACACGTCTCATTTGTCCACCACTTAATTCGAACGGAGAACGTGTTAACAGTTCCGGTTCTAGCCCTACAAGTTCAATTGCCTTTCTAGCCTTTTGCCTTGCTTCGTCTACAGATACTCCAAAATTAGTAGGGCCGAAACAAATATCTTTCTCCACAGTCTCTTCAAACAACTGATGTTCTGGGAATTGAAAGACAACCCCTACTTTTTTACGTAGTGGCTTTAACTTTTTTTCTTTCTTTCCTGCCGAAATCAAATGTTCACCAATTTGAACTGTACCATTTGTCGGCTGCAATAAACCATTTAAATGTTGAATCATCGTTGACTTACCTGAACCAGTATGACCAATAATGGCATAATAGCCCCCACTTGGAAACGACACATCTACATCATAAAGTGCGCGTCTTTCAAATGGAGTTTTATATTGATAACGATGCTCTACTTTTTGGAATGTAATCTCCAAAGTTCGTTCACCAAGCTTTCCATTGTAAGATGCGTATTTTGCAAGAGAATTTCATTTCTTTTTAATAATTCTGCTATTTTCACTGAAAACGGTACATCTAAGCCAATTTCTTGGAGCATATGAGAGGATTTGAAAATTTTTTCTGGAGTCCCTTCCTCTAATATTTCTCCCTTATTTAAAATAATGACACGATCTGACTGTGCCGCTTCTTCTAAATCGTGCGTAATCGATAACACGGTAATACCTTTTTGAGTAACAAGTTGTCTAACCGTTTCTACTACTTCACGTCTCCCTTGAGGGTCTAACATTGACGTTGCTTCATCTAATATTAAAATAGATGGTTGAAGTGCTAAAACGCCTGCTATTGCCACTCGCTGCTTTTGCCCACCAGATAAGGAATGAGGCTCATCATTAAGAAAATCTTCCATACGGACAAGTCGCAAGGCCTGTTCTAATCTTTCAATCATTTGTTCTCTTGGCATTCCGATATTCTCTAAGCCAAATACAACATCATCTTGCACTGTTGTTCCAACAAATTGATTATCTGGATTTTGAAATACCATTCCAATTTGTTTTCGAACATCCCATACCGTTTCCTCTGATAAAACCATTGTATCATTTACTGTAATAGTCCCTGCTTCTGGCAAAAACAAACCATTCAATAATTTTGCAAGTGTAGACTTTCCTGAACCGTTTTGTCCAATAATAGATACCCATTCTCCCTCATATAAGGAAAATGAAACATCTTTTAATGCATAAGTGGCTGCCCCAGGATATTGAAATGATATATTTTCTATCCGAAGTTTCTCTTTTTTCAATAGAAGGCACCCTTTCCTTCGCACAGTTAGCCTATTTTTATATTTAAAAAAAAGGGCCATGACCAGTTTCTTGAAAAGAACTGTCCTGCCCTTTTAATTATCATTATACTAACTCGATAATTACCATTGGTGCTGCGTCTCCGCGACGTGGACCAATTTTTGCAATACGAGTGTATCCGCCTTGGCGCTCAGCATAGCGTGGAGCTACATCAGCGAATAGTTTTTGAAGTGCATCTTGACCAGTCTCAGCGTTAGCTACTTCATTGCGAATGAAAGCTGCTGCTTGACGACGAGCATGAAGATCTCCGCGTTTACCTAAAGTGATCATTTTTTCCACTACAGAACGAAGTTCTTTTGCACGAGTTTCTGTCGTTTGGATGCGCTCGTTGATAATTAAATCAGTAGCTAAATCACGTAACATAGCTTTACGTTGCGCACTTGTACGGCCTAATTTTCTGTATGCCATTCGTAGTTCCCTCCTTTGTTGATGGGTTTAAATCCTCAGTCGTCTTTACGTAAACCTAAACCTAATTCCTCAAGTTTATGTTTAACTTCTTCTAAGGATTTACGTCCTAAGTTACGAACTTTCATCATATCTTCTTCTGTTTTGTTCGCAAGCTCTTGTACAGTATTAATTCCTGCACGTTTTAGGCAATTATAAGAACGAACAGAAAGGTCTAGTTCTTCGATAGTCATCTCAAGAACTTTCTCTTTTTGATCTTCTTCCTTCTCGACCATAATCTCAGCATTTTGTGCTTCATCAGTTAAACCAACAAAGATATTTAAATGCTCAGTTAAGATTTTGGCACCTAAAGAGATAGCTTCTTTTGGCCCGATGCTTCCATCCGTCCATACATCAAGCGTAAGCTTATCATAATTAGCCACTTGTCCGACACGTGTCTTTTCCACTTGGTAAGTCACACGTGATACTGGAGTATAAATAGAATCAATAGGAATTACTCCTATTGGTTGATCTTCGCTTTTATTTGCATCAGCTGGCGTATACCCACGGCCACGCTTTGCAGTTAAACGCACGCGGAAATGCGCATCTTTTGCTAACGTTGCAATGTGTAAATCTGGATTTAAGATTTCTACATCACTATCGTGAGTAATATCAGCAGCTGTGACAATACCTTCGCCCTGTACATCAATTTCCAACGTCTTCTCTTCTTCAGAGTAGATTTTAAGAGCTAACTTTTTCAAGTTTAAGATGATCGTCGTAACGTCTTCTACTACGCCCTCAACTGTTGAAAATTCATGTAATACGCCATCGATTTGGATAGCAGTAACAGCGGCACCAGGGAGTGAGGATAAAAGAATACGACGTAAGGAGTTACCCAAAGTAGTACCATATCCACGCTCAAGCGGTTCAATTACGAATTTACCATATTTAGCATCTTCGTTAAGTTCAACCGTTTCGATTTTCGGCTTTTCGATTTCAATCATTAACTAAACCCTCCTTCAAAACGTCGAAACCCCGGTTAAACAAAGGTATAACCCCTGTCTAACCGAAAGTCCCCCTTAGGCAGTTCCCGATTGTGCACAACAAGCGATGTTTCTGTACGAAATTTCTCGATAATGCATCATATCCATTATAGACAAAAGGGAAAATTCTATACAGAAAAATTACACACGACGACGTTTTGGTGGACGACATCCATTATGAGGAACTGGAGTAACATCTCTAATTGCTGTTACTTCTAGACCTGCAGCTTGAAGAGCACGAATTGCAGCTTCACGACCAGCACCAGGACCTTTAACAGTAACCTCTAAAGTTTTTAAACCGTGTTCCATTGCAGCTTTAGCAGCAGTTTCAGCAGCCATTTGCGCAGCGAATGGAGTAGATTTACGAGATCCACGGAAACCAAGTGCACCAGCACTAGACCAAGAAAGTGCGTTACCGTGAGTATCTGTAAGTGTTACGATTGTGTTGTTGAAAGTAGAACGAATATGAGCTATACCAGCTTCAATATTCTTTTTCACACGTTTTTTACGAGTGTTTGTTTTACGTGCCATTGTTAGTTCAACCTCCTTTACTTATTATTTCTTTTTATTTGCTACTGTACGACGTGGACCTTTACGTGTACGAGCATTGTTTTTAGAGTTTTGACCACGAACTGGTAAACCACGACGGTGACGAAGACCACGGTAAGAACCGATCTCCATTAGACGTTTGATGTTAAGAGATACTTCACGACGAAGGTCTCCCTCAACTTTAATACGATCGATGATATCACGGATACGTCCTAATTCGTCTTCCGTTAAATCACGAACTCGTGTTTCTTCAGAAATACCTGCTTCAGCAAGAATTTTTTCAGCAGTTGTGCGACCAATGCCGAATACGTAAGTTAAAGAAATAACAACGCGTTTGTCTCGAGGAATATCTACACCTGCGATACGTGCCATTACGAATGCACCTCCTTCTGATTAACCTTGTTTTTGTTTATGTTTAGGGTTTTCACAAATAACCATTACTTTTCCACGTCTACGAATAACTTTACATTTTTCGCAGATTGGTTTAACTGACGGTCTTACTTTCATGTCTCGAACCTCCTTAAAGATTACGGAGTGCTATATTATTTAAAACGGTACGTAATACGACCACGATTTAAATCGTACGGAGATAATTCTACCGTAACTTTGTCTCCTGGTAAAATACGAATGAAGTTCATACGGATTTTACCAGAAACGTGAGCCAATACGACATGCCCATTCTCTAATTCTACTTTGAACATAGCATTTGGCAACGTTTCAAGAACGGTACCTTCGACTTCAATTACATCATCTTTAGCCATTCAATAGTTCTCCCTTCTTCAAATCAGTAACATTTTACACTGCTCTGAAATCCCGGAGAGCCAGCTACTTATAAAGTGGTAAGGATTTCGTATCCTGCTTCTGTAAGAGCAATCGTGTGCTCAAAATGGGCACACCATTTACCATCTACCGTTACCACTGTCCAGTCATCAGATAGTGTTTTTACATATCGTCTTCCTTGATTCACCATCGGCTCAACACAGATGACCATTCCCGGCTTTAATCTAGGGCCTCTATTTGGTGGACCATAGTGCGGGATTTGAGGGTCCTCATGTAAGTCTTGCCCGATTCCGTGACCAACATACTCCCTAACGATCGAGAATCCATTCTCTTCAGCATGGGTTTGAACCGCATGTGAGATATTTGATAATCTCTCGCCTGGTTTTACTTGTTCTAGACCAAGATACAACGATTTTTCTGTGACATCAAGTAGCTTTTGAACAGATTCAGAAATGTTTCCAACTGGATACGTCCATGCAGAATCTCCATGGTACCCATTGTATTTCGCACCAATATCGATACTGATGATATCGCCCTCTTTGAGCTTGCGCTTCCCTGGAATTCCGTGTACAAGCTCTTCATTTACAGAAGCACATATGCTCCCCGGAAATCCGTTGTATCCTTTAAAAGATGGCGTAGCACCATATTTTTGAATCGTCTTTTCCGCTATTTGATCGAGCTCTTTCGTTGTAATTCCTGGAGTAATGTGCTGTTTCAACTCTTGATGAGTCAAAGCAACGATCCTGCCAGCTTCTCGCATGATTTCTATCTCGCGAGGAGTTTTGCAGATTATCATTACGCTAAGCCTCCGATGAGAACATCGATATCAGCAAATACTTTATTGATATCTTGCTCACCATTAATGCTTTGTAAGTAACCAAGCTCTTCGTAGAAATCAAGCAAAGGTTTTGTTTGCTTAATATTTACATCTAAACGATTTGCTACAGTTTCTTCATTGTCATCAGAGCGTTGATATAATTCGCCACCACATTTATCGCACACATCAGCTTTTGCTGGTGGATTGAATTCTAAGTGGTAAGTCGCACCGCACTCTTTACAAATGCGACGGCCTGTAAGGCGTTTTAATAACAACCCTGAATCCACATTAATGTTTAAAACATAGTCGATTTTTTTGCCAAGATCTTTCATAATTTCTTCAAGAGCTGATGCTTGTGCAACAGTTCGTGGGAAACCGTCTAGTAAGAAACCTCTTACGCAGTCGTCTTGACTTAAACGTTCACGCACGATTCCGATCGTAACTTCATCTGGAACAAGTGCACCTTTATCAATAAAAGATTTTGCTTGTAGACCCATTTCAGTTTCAGCCTTCATAGCTGCACGGAACATGTCTCCTGTTGAAATGTGAGGGATGTTATACTTGGCAACAATCTGTTCGGCTTGTGTACCTTTACCAGCACCAGGAAGCCCCATTAAAATTAAGTTCATCCTTGTTCCCCCTCAGAGTACATGAGCATGTAGGGAAGACAATTCTTCCCACTTACTCACTGCTTGATAAACCCTTTGTAATGGCGTTTTACCAGTTGGCTTTCTAGCTGCTTCATTGTTTCTAAAGCAACGCCGACAACGATTAACATACTCGTTCCACCGATCTGTGCAGATGGAGGAAGATTTCCCAATTTCGTAAAGATAACTGGTAAGATTGCAATCGCTGCTAGGAAAATTGATCCTACAAAGGTCAAACGATACAAGATTTTTGTTAGATATTGTTCCGTATTCTTACCCGGACGAATACCTGGAACATATCCACCTTGCTTGTTTAGATTCTCTGACATTTGCTCTGGATTAACCTGAACAAATGCATAGAAATATGTGAAGGCTACAATGAGCGCAACATATATGATCATTCCCACTGGGTGAGAATAGTTAAAGTTTGCAATAATCCACTGCGATACATCATGTTTCGGGAAGAACTGTGCAATAGTCGGAGGCGTAATTAAGAATGAAACAGCAAAAATTACTGGAATAACACCAGCACTATTTACCTTAAGCGGTAAATGTGTGTTTTGTGCTCCAGCATAACCACCATTTCCTCCTGTTACACGCTTCGCATATTGAATTGGGATCTTTCTAACAGCCTGTTGAATGAAAATAACACCCACAATAACTGCTAGCACAGCTAGTAAAATCAATGCAACTTTAACGATACTCATGAACAATTGATCTCCGATATTTTGAAACTGTTGCTGATACACTTGAGATATAACACTTGGGATCGCTGCGGCAATACCGCCAAAGATAAGGATGGAAATACCATTACCTACACCTTTAGCTGTAATCTGTTCACCTAACCACATTAAAAATGCAGTACCAGCAGTCAGTACCGTAGCAATGTATAAATAAGTGCTCCAACCTGGATTCAAAATTAATTGTCCACCTACCATACCGTTAAAACCGATTGACATACCAAACCCCTGAATAAACGCAAGAACAATTGTAAAGTAACGCGTGAATTGCGTTAATTTACGACGGCCCATTTCACCTTGCTTCGACCATTCCGAAAATTTAGGAACAACATCCATCTGCAATAATTGCACGATGATGGATGCTGTAATATACGGCATGATTCCCATCGCAAAGATGGAGAAGTTTTTCAAGGCTCCACCGCCAAATGTATTTAGAATACCTAAAGCATTTAATTGATCTTGTGCCTTCAGTACGTCTCCATTTGTAAATGGCACGGGGATAAACGTGCCAATCCTGAATACGATTAACATCGCTAAAGTGAATAATATTTTACGTCTTATCTCAGCAACGCGCATAAAGTTGGAGATTGTACGAAACATTAGATCACCTCAACTGATCCGCCAGCTGCTTCAATTGCTTCTTTAGCACTTGAAGAGAACTTGTGCGCTTTAACAGTTAGTTTTTTCTCTACTGCTCCGCTTGCAAGAACTTTAACACCGTCGTTTAACTTGCTGATAACGCCAGTTTCCAGCAATAATTCAGGTGTTACTTCTGTACCATCTTCAAAACGATTTAACGTTGATAAGTTTACAATAGCAAACTCTTTACGGTTAATGTTTGTGAAGCCGCGTTTTGGTAAACGACGGAATAATGGAGTTTGACCACCTTCGAAGCCAAGACGAACACCGCCGCCAGAACGTGCGTTTTGTCCTTTATGACCTTTACCAGCAGTTTTACCGTTACCAGAACCGATACCACGACCGACACGGTTACGTACTTTACGAGAACCTTCTGCAGGTTTTAATTCATGAAGTTTCATTCCCAGGCACCTCCTTATATTAATGAGTTATCCTTAAGCTTCTTTTACAGTTACAAGGTGAGAAACTTTGTTGATCATACCAAGAATAGCAGGAGTTTCTTCCTTAACTACAGTTGAATTCAACTTTTTAAGACCTAAAGCTTCTACCGTCGCACGTTGATCTTGTGGACGACCAATTACACTACGAGTGAGGGTAATTTCTAACTTTTTCGCCATTTGTTTTCCCTCCTTAACCTAGTAGCTCTTCTACAGATTTACCGCGTAATTTTGCAACATCTTCAGCGCGCTTAAGTTCGCTTAATCCGTTCACAGTAGCGCGAATCATGTTGATTGGTGTGTTAGAACCAAGAGATTTCGAAAGAATATCTTGTACACCAGCTAATTCAAGGACCGCACGAACAGGTCCACCAGCAATAACACCAGTACCCTCAGCAGCAGGTTTTAAGAATACTTCACCAGCGCCAAAATGACCGTTGATTGTGTGTGGAATTGTTGTACCAACTAATGGTACAGCGATTAAGTTTTTCTTAGCGTCTTCGATAGCTTTACGGATTGCGTCTGGTACCTCTTGTGCTTTACCAGTACCGAATCCAACATGACCGTTTTTATCGCCAACTACAACTAGTGCAGCAAAGCGGAAACGACGACCACCCTTAACAACTTTCGCGACACGATTTATCGTAACTACACGTTCTTCAAGTTCTAATTTACTTGGGTCAATGCGATGCATCAATTTTCCCTCCTTTGACCATTAAAATTGTAATCCAGCCTCACGAGCAGCTTCAGCTAGAGCTTTAACACGGCCATGGTATAAGTAACCACCGCGATCAAATACTACTTCTTTAACGCCTTTCTCTACAGCACGCTTAGCAACTGATTCTCCAACTTTCGTAGCAGCTTCAATATTGCTAGTACCGTTAAGAGCAAGGTCTTTATCAAGAGTAGATGCACTTACTAACGTTACACCATTCACATCATCAATAACTTGAGCGTAAATATGTTGGTTAGAACGGAACACGTTTAAACGTGGACGCTCTGCAGTACCAGTAAGTTTAGCACGTACACGTGCATGTCTTTTCTTACGAGTCGCATTTTTATCAGCTTTAGTGATCATTCTTGTCACTCCTTTCTCTCACCTAACGGGTTTACTTAGCAGTTTTACCTTCTTTACGACGAACAACTTCGCCTTCGTAACGAATACCTTTACCTTTGTAAGGCTCAGGAGCACGTACAGCACGGATGTTAGCAGCGAATTCGCCAACACGTTGCTTGTCGATACCTTTAATTACGATCTTAGTTGGTGCAGGTACTTCAACTTCAAGACCTGCTTCCGGAGTCATTTCTACTGGATGAGAATAACCTACGCTTAATACAAGTTTATCACCTTGTTTTTGAGCACGGTAACCAACACCGACTAATTCAAGTCCGCGTGCGAAACCTTCAGTTACACCTTCAACCATGTTTCCGATTAAAGCACGAGTTGTACCGTGTAATGCACGGTGTTCCTTCTGTTCAGATGGACGCTCAACTGTTAATGTATTCTCTTCAATTTTGATAAGCATATCAGCATTGAAAGTACGAGTTAATTCACCTTTAGGGCCTTTTACTGTTACAGTATTGTCTTCTGCAACTGTAATAGTAACACCTGCAGGGATTTCAAGAATCTTTTTACCAATACGAGACATGTGGTCACACCTCCGTTCGTTTTAAATATATATTACCAAACGTATGCTACTACTTCTCCACCAGTTTGTAATTGACGAGCGTCTTTGTCTGTCATTACTCCCTTAGATGTAGAAACAAGAGCGATACCTAATCCGTTAAGTACACGTGGTACTTCGTCAGCTTTAGCGTAAACGCGTAAGCCAGGTTTACTGATACGTTTTAATCCAGTGATTACACGTTCATTGTTTGCACCATATTTCAGGAAAATACGAAGGATACCTTGTTTGTTATCCTCGATGTATTCTACATCACGAATGAAACCTTCACGTTTTAAAAGTTCAGCGATCTCTTTTTTGATTTTAGAAGCAGGAACCTCTAATTTCTCATGACGTACCATGTTCGCATTACGGATGCGAGTAAGCATGTCTGCAATTGGATCTGTCATCACCATGTGTTTTACCTCCTTCCCATTTGTGGGTTTTACCAACTAGCTTTTTTAACACCAGGAATTTGACCTTTATATGCAAGTTCACGGAAACAAATACGGCAAAGTTTAAATTTGCGGTATACAGAATGCGGACGACCGCAGCGTTCGCAACGTGTATACTCTTGTACTTTAAACTTAGGAGTACGCTTTTGTTTCGCTATCATAGATTTTTTAGCCACGTTTTCGCCTCCTCTACTTAGCGTTGGCTTCCATTATTTTTGGAATGGCATACCGAATTGTGTTAAAAGTTCACGAGCTTCTTCATCAGTTTTCGCTGTAGTAACGATTACGATGTCCATACCGCGGACTTTGCTTACTTTATCATAATCAATCTCAGGGAAAATAAGTTGCTCTTTAACACCTAATGTATAGTTTCCACGACCATCGAATGATTTCTTAGAAACACCACGGAAATCACGTACACGTGGTAAAGAAACTGATACTAATTTGTCGAAGAACTCATACATTTGCTCGCCGCGTAAAGTTACTTTCGCACCGATTGGCATACCTTCACGAAGACGGAAACCAGCGATTGATTTTTTAGCACGAGTTACAACAGGTTTTTGACCTGTGATTTGTGTTAATTCTTCTACTGCGTTGTCTAACGCTTTTGAGTTAGATACCGCGTCACCAACACCAGTGTTGATTACGATCTTTTCGATTTTTGGTACCTGCATTACAGATTTATAGTTAAACTTGCTCACTAGAGCAGGAGTAATTTCCTTTTGGAACTTCTCTTTAAGGCGATTCAATGAAGTGACCTCCTTTCTTAAGAAAATTATTTATCTAATAATTCACCAGATTTTTTTGCAATACGAACTTTTTTACCATCTTCTACTTTGAAGCCTACACGAGTAGGTTCACCTGTTTTCGGATCTAAAATCATAACGTTAGAAACGTGAATAGGTGCTTCTTTAGTAATAATTCCACCTTGTGGATTTAATTGAGATGGCTTAGAGTGCTTCTTAACGATATTGACACCCTCAACGATAACACGGTTTTGCTTTGGGAAAGCCACAAGGATAACGCCTTGTTTTCCTTTGTCTTTACCAGTGATTACCTGTACTTTATCACCTTTTTTTACATGCATCTTAATTCTGCACCTCCTTAGCAAGGCAATACCTTAAATTATAGAACTTCTGGAGCTAAAGAAACGATCTTCATGAAGTTGCTATCACGTAATTCACGAGCTACTGGTCCGAAGATACGAGTACCACGTGGGCTCTTATCGTCTTTAATGATAACCGCTGCGTTTTCATCAAATTTGATGTAAGAACCGTCCGGACGACGAGCTCCGCTCTTCGTACGTACCACTACTGCTTTAACAACGTCACCTTTTTTAACAACGCCACCTGGTGTTGCTTGTTTTACCGTAGCAACGATAATGTCACCAATGTTAGCATATTTACGACCAGAGCCGCCTAATACTTTAATTGTTAAAAGTTCACGTGCACCAGAGTTGTCAGCAACTTTCAAACGAGATTCTTGTTGGATCATGTTATGAAACCTCCCTTCGGACTAAAAATTCCGATTCGTCTATTTAGATAATAACCGCTTCTTCAACGATTTCAACTAAACGGAAACGCTTAGTAGCAGAAAGCGGGCGAGTTTCCATGATTTTAACGATATCGCCAAGTTTCGCTTGGTTTTGCTCATCATGGGCTTTGTACTTCTTAGAATACTTAACACGTTTTCCGTACAAGGAATGAGTTTTGTAAGTTTCAACTAAAACTGTAATCGTTTTGTCCATTTTGTCAGACACTACACGACCAGTATAAACTTTGCGTTGGTTACGTTCGCTCACTATGCAAACCTCCCCTCAATTTATCGATTAATTCCGATCTCTCTTTCACGAACTACAGTTTTCATACGAGCAATTGCTTTACGCACTTCACGAATGCGAGTTGGATTCTCTAATTGTCCTGTAGCAAGTTGGAAGCGAAGATTAAACAACTCTTCCTTTAAAGCTTTAACTTTTGTTTCGATTTCGGCAGTGGTTAATTCACGAATATCATTAGTTTTCATTAGATTCACCACCATTTTCTTCACGTTTTACGAATTTACATTTCACAGGTAACTTGTGAGCTGCAAGACGTAATGCTTCGCGTGCTACCTCTTCAGATACACCCGCGATTTCGAACATAATTTTCCCAGGTTTTACTACTGCTACCCAGCCTTCTGGTGCCCCTTTACCGGAACCCATACGTACTTCTAGAGGTTTTGCAGTGTAAGGTTTAGAAGGGAAAATTTTAATCCATACTTTACCGCCACGTTTCATGTAACGAGTCATTGCACGACGAGCAGCTTCGATTTGACGGTTTGTAATCCATGAAGCAGCTTGTGCTTGTAAACCGAATTCACCGAAAGCAATTTCAGTTCCACCTTTAGCACGACCACGCATTTTACCACGATGCTCTCTACGATATTTTACGCGTTTTGGCATTAACATATTATTTTCCTCCTTCCTCAGAAGCTTTCTTTTTTGTAGGAAGGACTTCTCCACGGTAGATCCATACTTTTACGCCTAATTTACCGTATGTTGTATCAGCTTCAACTGCTGCATAGTCAATATCAGCGCGAAGTGTATGAAGTGGAACAGTTCCTTCACTGTAAGATTCTGCACGAGCGATATCAGCTCCGCCAAGACGACCAGAAACCTGTGTTTTAATACCTTTAGCACCTGCACGCATAGCACGTTGAATAACTTGCTTTTGTGCACGACGGAATGATACACGGTTTTCTAATTGACGAGCGATGTTTTCGCCTACTAATTTAGCGTTAAGATCAGCTCTCTTAACTTCTAAAATGTTGATGTGTACACGCTTGCCTGTTAATTGGTTAAGAGCTTTACGAAGTGCTTCAACTTCAGTACCACCTTTACCAATTACCATACCAGGTTTTGCAGTGTGAATTGTAACATTTACACGATTTGCTGCACGTTCGATTTCTACTTTAGCAACAGCAGAATCTTTTAAGCGTACATTAATGTACTCACGGATTTTGATGTCTTCATGTAATAATGTAGCGTAATCTTTCTCAGCGAACCAACGAGATTCCCAGTCACGGATAACGCCGACACGAAGACCAATTGGATTAACCTTTTGACCCATCGATTATCCCTCCTTCTTTTCTGATACCACAACTGTGATGTGGCTTGTGCGTTTGTTAATTTGGCTTGCACGACCCATTGCACGTGGACGGAAACGTTTTAACGTTGGACCTTCGTCAACGAAAACTTTTTCAACAACTAGGTTGTTAATGTCCATCTCATAATTGTGCTCTGCATTTGCGATTGCAGATTTTAAAACTTTTTCTACAACTGGAGAAGCAGTTTTTGGTGTGTGGTTAAGGATAGCAATCGCTTCACCCACTTGCTTACCTCGGATTAAGTCTACTACTAAACGAACTTTACGAGGAGCAATACGAACTGTTCTCGCTACTGCTTTAGCTTGCATTGAAGTGCCTCCTCTCATTATCTTCTAGTTTTCTTATCGTCAGCAAGGTGACCTTTGTACGTACGAGTTGGTGCGAATTCACCTAACTTATGGCCAACCATATCCTCAGTGATGTACACAGGTACGTGTTTACGACCATCATATACAGCGATTGTGTGTCCGATGAACTGAGGGAAGATTGTTGAACGGCGAGACCAAGTTTTAACAACTTGTTTTTGCTCAGATGCAACTAATTTTTCCATTTTGCTCATTAAGTGATCATCGACAAATGGTCCTTTTTTTAAGCTACGAGCCATTTTGGTGCCTCCCTTCGTGATTGGCGTACGGTTCTAGAAATGAACCGTACTACAATCCCATTATTTTTTACGACGACGAACGATGAATTTGTCAGACGCTTTGTTTTTCTTACGAGTCTTGAATCCAAGAGTTGGTTTACCCCATGGAGACATTGGAGACTTACGTCCGATTGGAGAACGTCCTTCACCACCACCGTGTGGGTGATCAACCGGGTTCATTACAGAACCACGAACTGTTGGGCGTTTACCTAACCAGCGAGAGCGACCTGCTTTACCGATTTTGATAAGTTCGTGTTGTTCGTTACCTACTTGACCGATTGAAGCGCGACAAGCAGATAATACAAGACGTACTTCACCAGAAGTTAAACGTACAAGTACGTATTTACCTTCTTTACCAAGTACTTGAGCAGATGTACCAGCAGAACGAACTAATTGTCCGCCACGACCAGGCTTAAGCTCGATGTTATGAACAACAGTACCTACTGGAATGTTGATTAATGGTAATGCGTTACCGATTTTAATGTCAGCTTCTGGGCCAGACATAACTTCCATACCTACTTCTAAAGATTTAGGAGCAAGAATGTAACGTTTTTCACCGTCAACGTAGTTAATTAATGCGATATTCGCAGAGCGGTTTGGATCGTATTCGATCGTAGCAACGCGTCCTGGAATTCCATCTTTGTTACGCTTAAAGTCGATGATACGGTATTGACGCTTATGTCCGCCACCTTGATGACGTACAGTGATTTTACCTTGGTTATTACGACCAGCCTTCTTGCTTAAAGGAGCAAGTAATGACTTTTCGGGTCTATCAGTCGTGATTTCAGCGAAATCATTCGTAGTCATATTACGACGACCGTTAGTAGTTGGATTATACTTTTTGATTCCCATCTCAATTTCCCTCCTTCTTTAGTAAGAATTAAACGCCTTGGAAGATTTCGATTTCTTTGCTGTCAGCAGTTAGCTTAACGATTGCTTTACGACGACGGCTAGTAAAACCAGCGTGACGACCAACGCGTTTTGCTTTCGGCTTGTAGTTCATGATGTTCACTTTTTCTACTTTAACACCAAAGATCGCTTCAAGAGCATCTTTAACTTCTGTTTTATTAGATTTAACGTCCACATCGAACGTGTATTTTTTTTCAGCCATCATTTCCATAGAACGTTCAGTGATAACTGGGCGCTTAATGATATCACGAGGATCTCTCATTATGCAAGCACCTCCTCTACTTTTTCCACTGCCGCTTTTGTCATGATTAGCTTATCATGATGAAGCACGTCTAAAACGTTTACGCCATCAGCAGTGATTACTGTTACTCCAGGGATATTGCGAGCAGATAACTCTACAGATTCGTTTGCATCAGCAGTTACGATAAGAGCTTTCTTCTCAACAGTTAATCCTTTAAGTACTGCTAGCATATCTTTTGTTTTTGGTGCATTTAACACTAGGTCTTCAAGAACTACAATGTTGTTCTCAACTACTTTAGTAGCTAATGCAGATTTGATTGCTAAACGACGAACTTTCTTAGGAAGTTTGTACGCATAGCTTCTTGGTGTAGGTCCGAATACCGTACCACCACCACGCCATTGAGGAGAGCGGATAGACCCTTGACGAGCACGTCCAGTTCCTTTTTGACGCCATGGTTTACGACCACCACCGCGAACTTCAGAGCGAGTTTTTACTTTGTGTGTACCTTGACGTAAAGATGCACGTTGCATCATTACAGCTTCGAAAAGTACAGCTTCATTTGGTTCGATACCGAAAATAGCTTCAGCTAATTCGATTTCACCAACCTGTGAACCAGTTTGGTTATATACAGTAACTTTTGGCATTGGAATTCCTCCTTCCTATTGTGAATTATTTGCTAACCTTCACAGCGCCTTGAACAACTACAAGAGATTTCTTAGCACCTGGAACGTTACCTTTTACTAGTAATAAGTTGCGCTCAGTGTCAACTTGAACGATTTCTAAGTTTTGGATAGTAACTTGGTCTCCACCCATACGTCCAGCAAGTTTTTTGCCTTTGAATACACGGTTCGGAGCAACTGGGCCCATTGAACCTGGACGACGGTGATAGCGAGAACCATGAGACATAGGTCCGCGAGATTGTCCGTGGCGTTTGATAACACCTTGGAAACCTTTACCTTTAGAAATTCCTGTTACATCAACGATTTCACCTGTAGCGAATACGTCAACTTTTACCTCTTGACCAACCTCTAATCCGTCCACGTCTGCATCGCGGATTTCGCGAATGAAGCGCTTAGGAGTTGTAGATGCTTTAGCAGTGTGGCCTTGTTCAGGTTTGTTAGTTAACTTTTCACGTTTATCTTCAAATCCTAACTGGATTGCATTGTAGCCATCAGTTTCAGTTGTTTTCTTTTGAAGAACAACGTTTGGATTAGCAGCGATAACTGTTACTGGGATTAACTCACCGTTCTCAGCAAATACTTGAGTCATACCGATCTTTCTTCCTAAGATTCCTTTGGTCATGAGTTACACCTCCTACATTTTTAAGTTATATAAATTATAGTTTGATTTCGATATCTACACCAGATGGTAAGTCTAAACGCATTAATGAATCTACTGTTTGTGGAGTAGGACTCACGATGTCGATTAGACGTTTGTGCGTGCGCATTTCGAATTGCTCACGAGAATCTTTGTACTTATGAACAGCACGAAGAATTGTGTAAACAGTTTTTTCAGTTGGTAATGGGATCGGACCAGAAACTGTTGCCCCAGAACGCTTAGCTGTTTCTACAATTTTCTCAGCTGACTGATCAAGAATACGGTGATCGTAAGCTTTTAAACGGATACGAATTTTTTCTTTTGCCATTATTTTCCCTCCTTCGTTCGCCTATTTCTAAAATAGACCTTCTCCATGGAAATTTCCCCACACCATGCCATGGCAAAGCGGCCGGGTGTGTCAGCAACCTTCCACTTCATCGCAGTCAAAGACCAACATTGTCTATTATACAATGTTATTCGTCTAGATGCAAGCATCTTTTTGTTTGCATCTGCTTTTCTCTACTTTTGCTATTATACATGGCACTTTAAAGAATTTCAAGTTTTCATCTAACAGAATTCATTTTACAGTTTCTGGATTATCTTTTGTTGTTTTTATATTACTATAGAAGAAACTCGTCAAAACAAAAAAACACTCTCTTCTCCCTTATATAAACGCAAACAAAAAACCTAAGGGAAAATCCCTTAGGTTTTTTTATATCAGTTAAGATTACTCAACGATAGTAGCAACTACACCGTAACCTACTGTACGTCCACCTTCACGAATAGAGAATTTAGTTCCCTCTTCGATAGCGATTGGAGCGATAAGTTCGATAGTCATTTCGATGTTGTCACCAGGCATTACCATTTCAGTACCTTCTGGTAATTGGATGATACCAGTTACGTCAGTTGTACGGAAGTAGAACTGAGGACGGTAGTTAGCGAAGAATGGAGTGTGACGTCCACCTTCTTCTTTAGATAATACGAAAACTTCAGCTTTGAATTTAGCGTGAGCTTTTACAGAACCGCTTTTTGCAAGTACTTGTCCACGTTGGATGTCTTCACGAGCAACCCCACGAAGTAAAGCACCGATGTTGTCTCCAGCTTGAGCTTGGTCAAGAAGTTTACGGAACATCTCTACACCAGTTACAGTTGTAGAAGCATTTTCTTCAGCAAGACCGATGATTTCTACTACGTCACCAACTTTAACGATACCGCGCTCAACACGACCAGTAGCAACTGTACCACGACCTGTGATAGAGAATACGTCCTCTACAGGCATTAAGAATGGTTTGTCAGTTTCACGTTCTGGAGTTGGGATGTAAGCATCAACTTCAGCCATTAATTCAATGATTTTTGCTTCCCAATCAGCTTCTCCTTGAAGAGCTTTAAGAGCAGAACCTTTGATTACAGGAATGTCGTCGCCTGGGAATCCGTATTCAGATAATAGGTCGCGAACTTCCATTTCTACTAATTCTAATAATTCTTCGTCATCTACCATGTCGCATTTGTTTAAGAATACAACGATGTAAGGAACACCTACTTGACGAGAAAGAAGGATGTGCTCACGTGTTTGAGGCATTGGGCCATCAGCAGCAGATACTACTAAGATACCGCCGTCCATTTGAGCAGCACCAGTGATCATGTTTTTAACATAGTCAGCGTGACCTGGGCAGTCAACGTGTGCATAGTGACGAGTTTCAGTTTCGTACTCAACGTGTGCAGTTGAGATTGTGATACCGCGCTCTCTTTCTTCTGGAGCAGCATCGATTTGATCGTATCCGCGTGCTTCAGCACCACCAGCTTTTGCAAGAACTGTAGTGATCGCAGCAGTTAATGTAGTTTTACCATGGTCAACGTGGCCGATTGTACCGATGTTAACATGGGGTTTAGAACGTTCGAATTTAGCTTTAGCCATTCTAAATTCCTCCTTAGTTTATATAGGTTATTTTATATTTAGACTAGAAAGTGAAACTTACGTCCCACTTTCTAAGCTTACATAAGTAGTTATACTTGAACAATCGATAAAAATCAATTATTCACCTTTATTTTTTTTGATAATTTCTTCAGAAACAGACTTTGGTACTTCTTCATAGTGGTCAAACACCATAGAGAATGTTCCGCGTCCTTGAGTGTTAGAACGTAATGACGTTGCATAACCGAACATTTCAGAAAGTGGAACCATAGCGCGAACAACTTGTGCGTTACCGCGAGCTTCCATACCTTCTACACGTCCACGACGAGATGTTACGTCACCCATAATGTCACCCATGTACTCTTCAGGAATTACAACTTCAACTTTCATCATTGGCTCAAGAATTACTGGGCTACATTTAGAAACCGCAGCTTTAAGTGCCATAGATGCAGCGATTTTGAACGCCATCTCAGATGAATCGACATCATGGTAAGATCCGTCAACTAATGCAGCTTTAATGTCAACTAGTGGATAACCAGCTAGTACACCATTTTTAAGTGCATCTTCAAGACCTGCTCCAACAGCTGGGATGTATTCACGAGGAACTACACCACCGACGATCTTGTTTTCGAATTCGAATCCTTTACCTTCTTCGTTAGGTTCAAACTCAATCCAAACGTGACCGAATTGGCCACGACCACCAGATTGACGAGCGAACTTACCTTCAACTTTCGCAGCAGCGCGGAAAGTCTCACGGTATGCTACCTGAGGAGCACCAACGTTTGCTTCCACTTTGAATTCACGACGCATACGGTCAACGATGATATCAAGGTGAAGTTCACCCATACCAGCGATGATAGTTTGGCCAGTTTCTTGGTCAGTGTGAGCACGGAATGTTGGATCTTCTTCAGAAAGCTTAGATAATGCTGTACCCATTTTATCTTGGTCAGCTTTAGATTTTGGTTCGATAGCTACAGAGATAACTGGCTCTGGGAATTCCATAGACTCAAGGATAACAAGGCTCTTCTCGTCACAAAGAGTATCACCAGTAGTAGTATCTTTTAAACCTACAGCAGCAGCGATATCACCAGCGTAAACTGTTGAAATCTCTTCACGGCTGTTAGCGTGCATTTGTAGGATACGACCTACACGCTCACGCTTACCTTTAGTTGAGTTTTTCACGTATGATCCAGAGTTTAACACACCAGAGTACACACGGAAGAACGTTAACTTACCAACATAAGGGTCAGTCATGATTTTGAATGCTAAAGCTGCGAATGGTTCTTCATCGCTAGACTTACGTTCTACTTCTTCATCTGTATCCGGTAGAGTACCTTTAATAGCAGGTACATCTAGTGGAGATGGAAGGTAGTCGATAACTGCGTCTAACAGAATTTGAACACCTTTGTTTTTGAATGCAGAACCACAGATTACTGGGAAGAATTCTACAGAAGTTGTAGCCTTACGGATACCAGCTTTAAGCTCTTCTACAGTGATTTCTTCACCTTCTAGGTACTTCATCATCATTTCTTCATCAAGCTCAGCTACCGCTTCAATAAGTTTTCCACGGTATTCTTCAGCTAATTCTTTGTGCTCTTCAGGAATTTCAACACGCTCGATGTCTGTTCCTAAATCGTTACCGTACATGTAAGCACACTCTTCAACAAGGTCAATGATACCATTGAACTCATCTTCAGCACCGATTGGTAACTGAATTGGATGTGCGTTTGCTTGTAAACGATCGTGGATTGTTCCTACAGAGTATAAGAAATCTGCACCGATCTTATCCATTTTGTTAACGAATACGATACGAGGTACGCCGTAAGTAGTAGCCTGACGCCAAACAGTTTCTGTTTGTGGTTCTACACCAGATTGCGCATCAAGTACTGCTACAGCGCCATCAAGTACGCGTAAAGAACGTTCTACTTCTACTGTGAAATCTACGTGTCCTGGAGTATCAATGATGTTTACACGATGACCTTTCCATTGTGCTGTAGTTGCAGCAGAAGTAATTGTGATACCACGCTCTTGCTCTTGCTCCATCCAGTCCATCTGAGATGCACCTTCGTGAGTTTCACCGATTTTATGAATACGTCCTGTGTAGTACAGAATACGCTCAGTTGCTGTTGTTTTACCAGCATCGATGTGAGCCATGATACCAATATTACGAGTGTTTTCTAAAGAGAACTCTCTTGCCATTTGGTGTCTTGCTCCTTCCATATATGGATTGGATTTTTTATTTTAAGTAGCAAAAAAGCCACTTTATATTGTTACACATGTCAGTATGTCCAGTACTCTCATTATGTAAAACGAGCGCCCGATGAAAGGGAGAGGCATTCTCCCTCTCCACACTTCCATAAGCGACAAATAAAGCGGTTTATGCTTACATTTATTTTACGTTGAATCCTACCAACGGTAATGAGCAAATGCTTTGTTAGCTTCTGCCATTTTATGAGTGTCTTCACGTTTCTTAACAGATGCACCAGCGTTGTTAGCTGCATCTAAGATTTCGTTAGCAAGACGCTCTTCCATAGTTTTTTCACCACGAAGACGAGCGTAGTTTACTAACCAACGAAGACCTAAAGTTGTACGGCGTTCTGGACGAACCTCAACTGGAACTTGGTAGTTAGCACCACCAACACGACGAGCGCGTACTTCAAGAACAGGCATGATGTTCTTAAGAGCTTGCTCGAATACTTCCATTGGCTCTTTACCAGTACGTTCGTTTACGATATCGAACGCATTATAAAGAATTGTTTGAGATTTACCTTTTTTACCGTCAACCATCATTTTGTTGATAAGGCGTGTTACTAGCTTCGAATTGTACATTGGATCTGGTAACACGTCACGTTTCGCAACAGGTCCTTTACGAGGCATATTGAGTTCCTCCTTTCATTTTAAAGTTATTATTTTTTAGCAGGTTTTGGTCTCTTAGTACCATATTTAGAACGTCCTTGCATACGTTTGTCAACACCAGCTGTGTCAAGCGCACCACGAACGATGTGGTAACGTACCCCCGGTAAATCCTTTACACGACCACCGCGAATTAATACTACGCTATGCTCTTGTAGGTTATGACCGATACCTGGGATGTAAGCTGTAACCTCGATACCGTTTGTTAAACGTACACGAGCGTATTTACGTAACGCTGAGTTAGGTTTCTTTGGAGTCATTGTACCAACACGAGTACATACACCACGTTTTTGAGGTGCAGAGATATCAGTTGATTTTTTCTTTAAAGAGTTAAAACCTTTGTTTAACGCAGGTGATTTAGATTTCCATACTTTATCAGTACGACCATTTCTCACTAATTGGTTAATAGTAGGCATTTGATTATCCTCCCTTCGCATGTTTGTATGACCACATATCCAGGTGGTTCATTATTAGTTGAAAACAAAGTTTTTGCAAGGAAGAGCAAATGCTCTCTCCTCACAAAAACAGTTTTAACTTATTATTCCTATTGCTGAAGCTCCCACTTGAATCCCCGAAGCTTTACCAAGCTTACGAACTGATTCAACTTTTGTTATGGGCACGTTATATTGCATTGCAACACGAATGATAGCATGGGTTAACCGCATGTCAGCATCCTCTGCGATGACAACTTCTTTAACTGTACCATTTTTAATTGCCTCCAATGTGCGTTTATGACCAACGACTACATTTTCAGCAGTTGATACTTTTTGATAAGACATATAAATATCCTCCAAAGCATCGTTCAGGAGCAACCTTGATTATAGTAACATTTTGACTCATACAATGTCAACTAAGATTAATTGTTTTTATACAAAATTTATGCCGGAAAATTTTACTGTTCCACATAAACCTCATCGTTTTCTACATTCATGTCATCTTGTGTTGTTTTTACAAGATCCACTTTGCGATAACGATTCATACCTGTTCCAGCAGGAACAAGTTTACCGATAATAACATTTTCTTTTAATCCTAGAAGTTCATCGCGTTTACCCTTAATTGCTGCATCAGTTAAGACACGAGTTGTTTCTTGGAACGATGCTGCAGATAAGAATGAATCTGTTTCAAGTGAAGCTTTTGTAATACCAAGTAGAACAGGTCTAGCTGTTGCTGGTTGCTTACCTTGCAGTAAGACCTTAGCATTCGCATCAGTGAACTGATGGATATCTAGTAATGTTCCTGGTAATACATCTGTTTCACCTGCATCACTTACACGAACTTTACGTAACATTTGACGTACCATTACTTCTACGTGTTTGTCACCAATTTCTACCCCTTGCATACGGTATACTTTTTGAACTTCACGTAATAAGTATTCTTGAACCGCCGTAATGTCCGTTACTTTTAGTAATTCTTTCGGATCAATAGAACCTTCTGTTAACTCTTTACCGTGGCTAATTGGCTGTCCTGGAGTTACTTTCAGACGAGCACCGTAAGGAATAGCATACGTACGAGCTTCAACTTCACCCTGTACAACTACTTCTTGGCGATCTTTAACGTCGTTGATCGCTGCGATAACACCGTCGATTTCACTGATAACTGCCTGACCTTTCGGATTACGAGCTTCGAAGATCTCTTGGATACGAGGTAAACCTTGAGTGATATCATCTCCGGCAACCCCACCTGTATGGAATGTACGCATCGTTAACTGTGTACCTGGCTCACCGATAGATTGAGCTGCGATAATACCTACCGCTTCTCCTACTTCTACGTCTGTTCCAGTTGCTAAGTTACGACCGTAACACTTCTTACATACACCGTGGCGAGTGTTACACGTAAACGCTGAACGAATGTTTACAGTTTCAACACCCGAATTTTCAACGATATGAGCGATATCTTCAGTAATTAATTGATTTTCAGCAACTAATACTTCACCTGTTTCAGGATGTTTTACAGTTTTTCTTGCAAAACGTCCAACAAGACGATCATATAATGACTCGATAACTTCATTACCCTCTTTAATCGCACCAATTAATAAACCGCGATCTGTTCCACAATCATCTTCACGAACAATTACATCTTGTGCAACGTCAACAAGACGACGTGTTAAGTAACCAGAATCGGCAGTTTTAAGTGCTGTATCGGCAAGACCTTTACGCGCACCGTGCGTAGAGATGAAGTACTCAAGTACTGTTAAACCTTCACGGAAACTCGATTTGATTGGAAGTTCGATGATACGACCAGATGGATTGGCCATAAGACCACGCATACCAGCAAGCTGAGTAAAGTTAGATGCGTTACCACGGGCACCTGAGTCACTCATCATGAAGATTGGGTTGCGTTTATTCAAGGATTTCATCAGTTTTCCTTGGATAACATCTTTTGCATTACTCCAAATAGAGATAACGCGATCGTAACGTTCTTCTTCCGTGATTAAACCGCGACGGAATTGTTTAATTACATTATCTACTTTTGCTTGTGCTTCGTGGAGAATTTCATCTTTTTCGCCTAATACAAGAATGTCAGATACCCCAACTGTAATACCAGCTTTTGTAGAGTACTTGAATCCTAAGTTTTTCATACGGTCAAGCATACGAGACGTTTCTGTAATTTGGAAACGTTTGAACACTTCCGCAATGATGTTACCAAGGATCTTCTTGCTAAATGGCGCCACTTCTTCGCGACTAGCAATAATTTCTTTAATGTTCGCACCTTTTTCAACGAAATATTTCGCTGGTGTTTCTTTTTCAAGGTTTGAATTTGTTGGTTCATTAATATAAGGGAACGACTCTGGTAAGATTTCGTTAAATATTAATTTACCAACTGTTGTTAATAGAAGCATACTCTTTTGCTCTTCAGTAAATGTTGCGTTGTTTACTGCACTTGCAGCTACTGCAACACGTGTATGAAGATGAACATATCCATTTTGATATGCAAGCAATGCTTCGTTTGCATCTTTGAAGACCATACCTTCACCGATTGCACCTTCACGCTCAAGTGTTAAGTAATAGTTACCTAATACCATATCCTGAGATGGAGTAACAACTGGTTTACCGTCTTTCGGGTTCAAGATGTTTTGTGCCGCTAACATAAGAAGACGAGCTTCAGCTTGAGCTTCTGATGATAAAGGTACGTGAACGGCCATTTGGTCACCGTCAAAGTCCGCGTTGTATGCAGTACATACAAGTGGGTGAAGACGGATTGCGCGACCTTCTACTAATGTAGGTTCAAACGCCTGGATACCAAGACGGTGAAGTGTTGGTGCGCGGTTTAGAAGTACTGGATGTTCTTTAATCACAGACTCTAAAACGTCCCAAACTTCAGGTTGTACACGCTCGATTTTACGTTTCGCACTCTTAATGTTATGTGCTAATCCTTTTTCAACTAACTCTTTCATTACGAAAGGTTTGAACAGTTCAAGCGCCATTTCTTTTGGCAATCCACATTGATACATCTTTAAGTTCGGTCCTACAACGATTACAGAACGACCAGAGTAGTCAACACGTTTACCTAATAAGTTTTGACGGAAACGTCCTTGTTTACCTTTAAGCATGTGAGATAGTGATTTTAATGGACGGTTACCTGGCCCAGTAACTGGACGGCCACGACGACCATTATCGATTAATGCGTCTACAGCTTCTTGTAACATACGTTTTTCGTTTTGAACGATGATGCTTGGTGCACCTAAGTCCAATAGACGTTTTAAACGGTTGTTACGGTTAATTACACGACGGTATAAGTCGTTTAAGTCAGAAGTAGCAAAACGTCCACCGTCTAACTGTACCATTGGGCGTAGTTCTGGTGGGATTACTGGTAGAACATCTAAGATCATCCAAGACGGTTCATTTCCAGAGTTACGGAATGCTTCTAATACTTCTAGACGTTTAATAGCACGAGTACGGCGTTGTCCTTGTGCTGTTTTTAATTCTTCTTTTAAGAAGTCTACTTCTTTATCTAAATCGATGTCTTGTAGTAGCTTTTTAATTGCTTCTGCACCCATAGCAGCTTGGAATGTGCTACCATATCGATCACGATATGCACGGTATTCTTTTTCAGAAAGTAATTGCTTCTTATCAAGTGGTGTATCTCCACTTTCTGTTACAACATAAGAAGCGAAATAAATTACTTCTTCAAGCGCGCGAGGGGACATGTCTAAGACAAGTCCCATGCGGCTCGGGATACCTTTGAAATACCAAATATGAGATACAGGAGCAGCTAATTCGATATGACCCATACGTTCACGACGTACTTTTGCACGCGTTACTTCAACGCCACATCGATCACAAACTACACCTTTATAACGTACACGTTTGTATTTTCCGCAATGACATTCCCAGTCCTTTTGTGGTCCGAAAATACGCTCACAGAACAAGCCATCTTTTTCAGGCTTTAACGTACGATAGTTAATAGTTTCTGGTTTCTTAACTTCACCGTATGACCAAGAACGAATCTTGTCAGGTGAAGCAAGTCCAATCTTCATATATTCAAAGTTATTTACATCTATCAAGGGGCCTACCTCCCTTTTAGTCTACAGGTTATCCCAATTATTCCTTAGTTGTCTCAACTTCGACATTCAATTTATCTGCTGATTGATGATCATCGTCATCTTCTGTATCACGCATTTCAATTTCTGTATCGTCGCTAGACATCATTTTAACGTCCATACCTAAACTTTGCAGCTCTTTAATCAATACTTTGAATGATTCAGGAACGCCTGGTTCTGGAACATTTTCGCCTTTAACAATTGCTTCATAAGTCTTAACACGTCCAACAACATCATCAGACTTCACTGTTAAGATTTCTTGAAGAGTATAAGCAGCACCGTAAGCTTCAAGTGCCCAAACCTCCATCTCACCGAAACGCTGTCCACCGAACTGAGCTTTACCTCCAAGAGGTTGCTGCGTTACAAGTGAGTATGGTCCAGTAGAACGAGCATGAAGTTTATCGTCAACCATGTGCGCAAGTTTGATCATATACATGACACCAACAGATACGCGGTTATCGAATGGTTCACCAGTACGTCCGTCATACAGGATTGTTTTCGCGTCATTTGCCATACCAGCTTCTTCAATTGTGCCCCAAACATCTTCCTCACGAGCACCATCGAATACTGGTGTTGCAATGTGAATGCCAAGGTATCTTGCTGCCATACCAAGATGAAGCTCTAATACCTGACCGATATTCATACGAGATGGTACCCCTAATGGGTTTAACATGATATCGATTGGCGTACCGTCTGGTAAGTAAGGCATATCTTCTTCTGGTAAAATACGAGAAATAACACCTTTGTTACCGTGACGTCCGGCCATCTTGTCACCTTCAGAAATTTTACGTTTTTGAACGATATATGCACGTACAAGTTGATTCACGCCTGGTGGCAATTCATCGCCATCTTCACGGTTGAATACTTTTACGTCTAAGATAATACCGCCACCACCGTGTGGTACACGTAGTGATGTATCACGTACTTCACGCGCTTTTTCTCCAAAGATAGCATGTAATAGACGTTCTTCAGCTGTTAATTCTGTTACACCTTTAGGTGTTACTTTACCAACAAGTAAATCTCCATCTTTTACTTCAGCACCAACGCGAATGATACCGCGCTCGTCAAGGTTACGTAATGCGTCTTCCCCAACGTTTGGAATGTCACGTGTAATTTCTTCTGGTCCAAGCTTCGTATCACGAGCTTCTGATTCATATTCTTCAATATGAATAGAAGTGTACACATCATCTTTTACAAGGCGCTCACTCATGATGATCGCATCCTCGTAGTTATAACCGTCCCAAGTCATGAAGCCAACAAGCACGTTACGTCCAAGTGCTAGTTCACCTAATTCCATAGAAGGACCATCCGCAAGGATTTCACCTTTTACAACTTCATTTCCAACACTTACGATTGGACGTTGGTTGTAACAAGTTCCTTGGTTAGAACGAATGAATTTTTGCATTTTGTAGCGATCTAAGTCGCCTTTTACTGTTTGACCGTCAACTTCTACATAGCGACGTACCCAAACTTCACGTGCTTCTACGCGCTCAACAACACCAGGATGTTTACAGATTACTGCAGCACCTGAGTCTTTTGCTGATACGTACTCCATACCTGTACCTACAATCGGAGATTCCGGATTCATTAACGGAACCGCCTGACGTTGCATGTTCGCTCCCATAAGTGCGCGGTTAGAGTCATCGTTTTCTAAGAACGGAATACAAGCTGTCGCTGCCGACACTACTTGTTTTGGAGATACATCCATGTAGTCGATGCGTTCTCTATTTGTGACAATGTTTTCACCACGGAAACGAGCTACGATATCTTCACTTAGGAATTCACCTTCGTCAGATAATTTCATATTCGCTTGGGCTACAACATAATTATCTTCTTCATCTGCTGTTAAGTAATCAACATGCCCTGTTACAAGACCAGTTTCTGGGTCAACACGACGGTATGGTGTTTCAATGAAACCAAACTCATTTACTTTCGCGAACGAAGATAATGAGTTAATCAAACCGATGTTTGGTCCCTCTGGTGTTTCAATCGGACACATACGACCGTAGTGAGAGTAATGAACGTCACGCACTTCAAAGCCTGCGCGCTCACGCGTTAAACCACCAGGTCCTAATGCAGATAGTCTTCGTTTGTGAGTTAACTCTGCTAATGGGTTTGTTTGGTCCATAAACTGAGATAACTGAGAACTTCCGAAGAACTCTTTAATAGATGCAATAACAGGACGAATATTAATTAGTGCCTGTGGTGTAATCGCATTTGTATCTTGGATCGACATTCTCTCACGAACAACACGTTCCATACGAGAAAGACCGATACGGAATTGATTTTGTAATAGTTCTCCAACAGAACGCAGACGACGGTTTCCTAAATGGTCAATATCATCTGTATCCCCTACTTTGTATAGTAGGTTGAAGAAGTAACTGATAGAAGCAAGGATATCACCTGGTGTGATGTGTTTCACATCACGAGTAATGTTTGCATTACCAATTACATTAATTACGCGTTCGCCTTCCGACTCAGGAGCATAAATCTTAATAGATTGCAGCTCAACATCGCCTTCTACCACTCCACCCATTGGTTTCGCTGTTTTGAATCCAATGTTTTTCTCTAAGTAAGGTAAAATGCGATCAAGTGTACGACGATCTAAGATTGTTCCTTCTGCCGCTAAAATTTCACCAGTTTCTGGATCCACTAATGTTTCAGCTAAACGTTGATTAAACAATCTGTTTTTAATGTGTAACTTCTTGTTGATCTTATAGCGACCTACATTTGCTAAATCGTAGCGCTTTGGATCGAAGAAACGAGACACAAGTAAGCTCTTAGCATTTTCTACTGTTGGTGGTTCACCAGGACGTAGACGCTCATAAATTTCAAGCAATGCTTTTTCTGTGCTATCTGTGTTGTCTTTTTCTAATGTGTTGCTTAAGTATTCGTTATCACCTAAAAGCTCGGTGATTTCTTGATCAGAGCCAAACCCTAATGCGCGTAACAAAACAGTTACAGGAAGTTTACGCGTACGGTCAATACGCACATATACAACATCCTTAGCATCTGTCTCATACTCTAACCAAGCTCCGCGGTTTGGAATTACAGTAGCAGTAAAACCACGTTTTCCGTTTTTATCCACTTTGCCACTATAGTATACGCTTGGAGAGCGAACTAACTGGGAAACGATAACACGTTCTGCACCGTTAATTACGAATGTTCCAGTCTCTGTCATGAGTGGGAAATCTCCCATGAACACATCTTGTTCTTTTACTTCACCAGTTTCCTTGTTGATTAGACGCACTTTTACACGAAGTGGTGCTGCATACGTCACATCACGCTCTTTGCATTCGTCTACAGAGTATTTAGGTTCACCTAAGCTGTAGTCGATAAATTCAAGCGATAGATTTCCCGTAAAGTCTTCAATCGGAGAAATGTCTTGGAACATTTCTCGCAAACCCTCATCAAGAAACCACTGATAAGAAGAGGTTTGAATTTCGATAAGATTTGGTAACTCTAATACTTCACTAATACGGGCATAACTTCTTCGTTGGCGGTGGCGTCCGTATTGAACTAGTTGACCTGTCAACTGCTTCACCCCTCAAATCATGAGTATTATAAATGCACAAAAAAATTTGTGCAAAATCACAAATAAATACAACTACTGCTATTAGCGTAGTCTCTTTCTCTTAAAGATAAATACGTTGAGTCTTTCTACCTGCTCAAAAAAGAAAAATGGCTTCTATAAGAAAACCATCATTCTGTTTCATAATCTGCTGATTTTACTATCTTTTCCAAGAGAAACAAAAATATACATCTTTCTCAACGCAGAAAATCATATATTGGCATTGTATAATGTTAACATAGCCAAAAATAACCGTCAACGTTTTTTTGATTTTATGATATAATATCCTTTTTTCTTTTCTACAACCTCAACTTCAGAAAATACTTCTTCTAGTTTTTTTAGCGCAGACGGTGCACCTTGTTTCTTTTGAATAACAATCCAAAGCTCTCCATCTGGAACTAAATACTCCACAGCTTTTTCTAAAATCTCATGTACGATATCTTTACCCGCACGAATTGGAGGGTTAGATAGAATAGCAGCATACTTACCATCTACATTTTCATAGACGCTACTTTGAAAAATACGTATATTCTCGATTTTGTTATTAGCGGCGTTTTCTTTCGCAAGCCCAAGTGCCCTCTCGTTCACATCCACCATGTGAACTTCACGACCTTGAAACTCTTTCGCTAACGACAAACCAATAGGACCGTATCCGCAACCTACGTCTAATATATCACCTTTAATATCTGGCATTTGAAACGCTTCAATTAAAAGACGGGAACCAAAGTCCACTTCGTTTTTCGAGAACACCCCATGGTCAGATAAGAAAGTGAATCGAGATCCACGAAGGGCAAACTCCCATCGCTTACGATCACTTTTACTAGAAGGGTCGTTAGAAAAATAATGGTCTGCCATATGGCCACCTCTTTTCTTTACAGTTAAAAAAAAAGCTCGCATGAGAGCGAGCTTTTTTTAAAGCATCAAAAGTTAATTACTTAACTTCTACAGCAGCGCCAACTTCTTCAAGTTTAGCTTTGATTTCTTCAGCTTCTTCTTTAGCAGCAGCTTCTTTGATTACTTTTGGAGTGTTGTCAACTAATTCTTTAGCTTCTTTTAAGCCAAGACCAGTGATTTCACGAACAACTTTGATAACTTTGATTTTTTGTGCACCAGCGCTAGTTAGTTCCACATCAAATTCAGTTTTCTCAGCAGCAGCTTCTCCAGCGCCACCAGCAACAGCTACAGGAGCAGCAGCAGTTACGCCGAATTCTTCCTCGATAGCTTTTACTAAGTCGTTAAGTTCTAATACAGTCATAGATTTAACTGCTTCAATGATTTGTTCTTTAGTCATTGTAAATATCCTCCCTTAAATAGGTTTGTATTGTTTTATCGATAATACGTAATTATCTTTTAAAAAATTAAGCGCCTTGCTCTTCCTTTTGGTCTGCAACTGCTTTAGTAGCAAGTGCAAGGTTACGGATTGGAGCTTGAAGAACGCTAAGAAGCATAGAAAGTAAGCCTTCACGTGATGGAAGAGTAGCAATTGCTTTAACCTCATCAAGTGTTACAAGTTTACCTTCGATTACGCCCGCTTTAATTTCTAAAGCTTCATGATCTTTAGCGAAGTCGTTTAATACTTTCGCAGGAGCAACTACATCCTCGTTACTGAACGCGATTGCGTTTGGTCCTGTTAAGAATTCATTTAACTCAGCCATTTCAGCAGATTCTGCAGCACGACGAGTTAGAGAGTTTTTGTAAACTTTGAACTCAACGCCAGCTTCACGTAATTGCTTACGTAATTCTGTTGCTTCAGAAACTGTTAAACCACGGTAGTCAACAACGATTGTAGATTTACTAGCGCGAAGTTTGTCCGCGATTTCAGTTACAACTTGTTGTTTAGTTTCGATTACTTTGCTCATGTTATTACACCTCCTGTAGATTATATAGAAGATGTACCGAAAGTGCACTAAAAACCTCCATGCCCAACTTGTAGACATGGAGGCATATAGTCACAGAAAAAAGATTCCGCTTCGTATATTAACACCTAGGTAGGAAATTAAGTCTATTGACACCTACTGTCTACGGTACACTAATTAAATTCACAACATAAATGATTATATTAAAACTTCTTTATGAAGTCAACTTCCAAAATTTACGCTAATGTAGAAACGTCTACACGTACGCCAGGTCCCATTGTAGAAGCAACTGTTACGTTCTTCATGTAAGTACCTTTTGCAGCAGCTGGCTTAACTTTTTGTAAAGTGTCAGCAATTGTTTTGAAGTTCTCTACTAATTTAGCATCTTCGAAAGATACTTTACCGATTGGAACGTGGATGTTACCAGCTTTATCAACGCGGTATTCAACTTTACCAGCTTTGATTTCGTTAACAGCTTTAGTTACATCGAAAGTAACTGTTCCAGTTTTAGGGTTTGGCATTAAACCTTTAGGTCCTAATACGCGACCAAGTTTACCAACTTCACCCATCATGTCAGGAGTTGCTACTACTACATCGAAATCGAACCAACCTTGTTGGATTTTACCGATGTAATCAGTATCGCCTACGAAGTCAGCTCCAGCAGCTTCAGCTTCTTTAGCTTTTTCACCTTTAGCAAATACTAATACACGTTGTACTTTACCAGTACCGTGTGGAAGAACAACTGCACCACGGATTTGTTGGTCAGCTTTCTTAGGGTCAACACCTAAACGGAATGCAGCTTCTACAGTTGCATCAAATTTAGCTGTGTTTGTTTTCTTTACTAATTCTACTGCTTCTGTTGCAGAGTAAGCAGCTGCACGATCAACAAGCTTTGCAGCTTCTACGTACTTTTTACCTCTTTTAGCCATTTTTATTTCCTCCTCGAATGTGGTTTTAGCGGAATAACCTCCCACGTTTACGCCTGTTTTCAGGTATAACCTGAGGATGAGCGCCATCCATTTATTTAAAAACGATAATCATTTACGATAATAAAGGTTGCGAATTGGAATTCCAGACCCGCAACCTTTTTTAAAAACAAATCGAATTAGTCTTCGATAACGATGCCCATACTGCGTGCAGTACCTTCAACCATACGCATTGCAGCTTCTACGCTAGCAGCGTTTAGGTCAGGCATTTTAGTTTCAGCGATTTCGCGTACTTTATCACGCTTAACAGTTGCCACTTTATTACGGTTTGGTTCACCAGAACCAGACTCAATACCAGCTACTTTCTTAAGAAGAACAGCAGCAGGAGGAGTTTTAGTAATGAAAGTGAATGAACGGTCCTCAAATACCGTAATTTCAACAGGGATGATAAGACCAGCTTGATCTGCTGTACGAGCGTTAAACTCTTTACAGAAGCCCATGATGTTAACACCTGCTTGTCCTAATGCTGGACCAACTGGTGGAGCTGGGTTAGCTTTACCTGCAGGAATTTGAAGCTTTACCATTTTAATTACCTTTTTAGCCACGAGACACACCTCCTTAAGTCCGTGATGTGGTCAATTGGACAGTGATTTGCCCTCCCACGTCATATTTTATCTGTAAGGATAAAATCTTTCAAAAAACGTCTCCGATAACGAAGACGTACTGACTTAAAAGATATTATCACTTTTTACAATTCATTTCAAGTTTCATTTTATAATTTTTCAATTTGATGGAAGTCAAGTTCAACTGGAGTCTCGCGACCAAACATGTCCACAAGCACGCTAACCTTTTTCTTCTCCACATCAATTTCTTCAATAGCACCTGTATAATCTGCGAATGGCCCCTCATTTACACGTACTGTCTCATGAAGTTCAAAGTCGAAATCAACCACTTCGTTGTCCATTCCCATATGTTTCATAATGGTAACAACTTCCTCTTCTAATAGAGGTGATGGTTTAGATCCAGAACCAGAAGAACCAACGAACCCAGTTACACCCGGCGTGTTACGTACAACATACCAAGAGTCATCAGTCATGATTAATTCTACTAATACATAACCTGGGAACACTTTTCTTTTCATTAATTTTTCTTTTCCGTTTTTCATTTCTACTTCTACTTCTTCCGGGACAACAACACGGAAAATTTTATCTTGCATACCCATTGATTCTACACGTTTCTCTAGGTTTGCTTTTACTTTATTTTCATATCCAGAATAAGTATGGACAACATACCAACTTTTTTCCATTCATTTAGGACGAGCGTCCTTCCCTCCCTGACGTACATTTTTTTGCGCAAATGAAAAAACCCGTTCACCGGGCTTTTACACAGTTCTTATAAATAACATTATATCATGGATAAGTGCTTCTTATTCAAGAATTAACCAAGAATTAACCGAATTAAAGAAGAAATGCCCATATCAACTACTGCGAAGAAAATCGCAAAGAACACAACTGTAGCAACAACAGTCGCTGTTGAGCGGAGTAATTCATCTTTCTTAGGCCAACTTACTTTTTTCATTTCGCGACCTACATCGCCGAAAAAGTTCGTTAAACGCATCTGCGGGACCTCCAGTGTATTATTTCAATTATTTATTTTGTTTCCTTGTGAACTGTATGCTGATTGCATGTTTTACAAAACTTTTTTATTTCAAGTCGCTCTATTGAGCTCGTATCTTTCATAGTAGAGTAGTTTCGATTTTTACACTCTTCACATGAGAGTACAACTTTTTTCCTCATTAGTTACACCAACCTTGTAACATTATGTCCCTAAAAATGTATCATACAATAAAAGACAATGTCAATGACATGCATTTTGTACTCTCTATAAAAGAAAACAGGTGATTTATTTTACACCTGCAGCACTTGTTACTTCTTATGAATTTAAAGTTGTACTTTCTCTCATTTCCATATATCGTTCCAATTTCCTCTTTACTCTTTGTAAAGCGTTATCAATAGATTTCACATGCCTGTTTAACTGTTCTGAAATCTCTTGATAAGAACGACCATCTAAATATAAAGAAAGCACTTTTCTTTCTAAATCGCTTAATAATTCAGATATTTTTGATTCTATGTCTGTATATTCTTCCTGGCTAATGATCATCTCTTCAGGATCAGTCACCTTCGCTTCAGAAATAACATCCAATAACGTTCGATCAGATTCCTCATCGTAAATCGGCTTATCTAAAGACACATACGAATTTAAAGGAATATGTTTTTGTCTTGTTGCCGTTTTAATAGCGGTAATAATTTGTCGAGTGATACATAGTTCAGCAAATGCTTTGAATGAAGACAGCTTGTCCTCTTTATAATCACGAATTGCTTTAAACAACCCTATCATACCTTCTTGAACAATGTCTTCTCGATCGGCACCCACTAAAAAGTAAGATCTTGATTTCGCACGAACAAAGTTCTTATACTTGTGAATTAAATATTCTAGAGCGTCAGTATTACCTTTTCGAACTAACTCAACGATTGCCTCATCCTCTAAATCACGAAATGTAACGTCGCCTATACTTACGAAGCCTGCTTCCACCTTGATCCCTCCGACCGCTATTTATTTAGCAATATTATACAGTAAAAAGATAAAGAGCGTCAATGCTTCAACGCTCTCCTCTTCTTAATTTTTCTAATTTTTCTGTAATATCCTTACTAAATATCTTTCGCATGGCGGGCTGCTGTTCTTTCGCGTCTTTTGTACGCCTTCTTACTTGTTGTTCCATTGCTTGTACTTCCAACTCTAATTCACGCGCAGATTTTCGAAGGGCACCTTGCGCAAATATAACCCATTGTTCTGTATAATCAGAAGTCGCAACATATATTTGTGTATTTATATTTCTAAGCTCTATCGCAAGTTGCTCTATCTTTTCGTCTGCAGTTTGATTCTTTCGTGTGAATATTACTTCTACACGAGATTGTTTCATCTTTTTTTCAATACCATGGACTGTATAGGCATCAAAGACTATCATCACTTTTGTGCCTGTATAACCTTGATAATCCGCCATCTTATCAATAAGCGCATCTCTTGATGATTGTAAATCTACATCCCGCAGTTTCTTCAAATCTCCCCAAGCTCCGATAATGTTGTAGCCGTCAACGATTAAAATATCGTTCATTTTTTATTTACCAATTTCGTGACGTTTACGATATACCTCATACATTAACAAACTTGCGGCTACTGAAGCATTTAAGGATGTAACTTTACCAACCATCGGTAGAGTGATTAAGAAATCACACTTTTCACCAATAATACGACTCATACCTTTTCCTTCACTACCAATTACTAATCCAATCGGCATTGTACCATCTAAATTACGGTAATCCGTTTTCCCTTTGGCATCTGTACCAGCAATCCAAAGTCCACGCTCTTTTAATTCATCAATTGTACGAGATAAGTTTGTTACGCGCGCAACAGGAATGTATTCAATCGCTCCTGTTGATGCTTTCGCAACTGATGCGGTAAGTCCCACAGCTCTTCTCTTCGGAATAATAATTCCATGAGCTCCTGTTGCATCAGCAGTACGCATAATAGAACCTAGGTTATGCGGATCTTCAATCTCATCTAAAATCAAGAAGAACGGATCTTCATTACGTTTTTCTGCCACTTTGAATAAATCTTCTAACTCTGCATACTGATATGCAGCTACTTGAGCAATTACACCTTGATGATTACCCTCAACTAATTGATCTAACTTTTTCTTTGGTGCATGTTGTAAAATAATCTTATTTTCTTTCGCTAACGCTAGTACAATTTGTACTTGTCCTTTGGCAGCACCTTCTGCGATCCAAATTTTATTAATATCTCTCCCTGATCTTAACGCTTCAATTACAGGGTTACGTCCGATAATATATTCACTAGTCATGATGATGTGCCCCCTTCCTTTTCTTCTAAAACTGCAATTGCCTTATATACAATTTCGTCTAATCTTTCACGATTATTTAATAAATGATGATAACCAATTAGTGCTTCAAAGGCTGTACTATGTCGATATGTTTGTACATCCGTATTTTTCGGAACTGTACCTGAATTTGCATTACGCCCTCTTCTTAATACCGCCTCTTCTTCCTCTGTCAAAAATGCCGTCTCTAATAAATGATAAACAACTTTCGCCTGTGCTTTTGCTGAAACAAAGCTCGTCCCTAAGCGATGTAATTGATTAGGGCGAACTTTTCCTTTTTGAAGGAGGTGATAGCGGATATATTGTTCATATACCGCATCACCCATATACGCTAACGCCAAGCTGTTTAATTGCTTTGCATCAATCATCCTTATCCTCTTTTCCATCTTGTACCTTGAGCGGTATCTTCTAAAATAATATTACGTTCTTTTAAATCGTCACGAATTTGATCAGACAATGCGAAATCGCGATTTTTACGAGCTTCAATGCGCTTTTGGATAAGCTCTTCAATTTCTTCATCCAGTAATTCTTCTTTTGATAATTCTAATCCTAAAATATCAAATAACGTTTCCAGTTGTTTTACGTATGCTTCAATCACAACTTTAGATGTATGCTCTTCAAGTAAATATTGATTTGCATGATTTGCTACGTTGTATAATTCGGTAATTGCATTTGCAGTGTTAAAGTCATCATTCATTGCCTCTTCAAATGCAGTCTGGAATTTCTCTATTTCAGCTAACCATTTCTCATTATGGTCCGTTAAATCCGTACTACTCTCCATACGATGCTTTAAGTTTCCATAAGCTGTTTTAATTCTTTCCAGCCCATTATTCGTACTTTGTAATAACTCTTCACTAAAGTTAATCGGGTGACGATAGTGTACTGATAACATAAAGAATCTAATTAACTGCGGGTCGTATTGCTTAATAATATCGTGAACTAAAATAAAGTTACCCAGCGATTTAGACATCTTCTCATTGTTAATATTAATATATCCATTATGCATCCAGTAACGTGCAAACGTTTTTCCAGTCAATGCCTCTGACTGCGCAATTTCATTTTCATGATGCGGGAACGCCAAGTCTTGCCCACCAGCATGAATGTCAATTGTATCCCCTAAGTACTTACGCGCCATTGCTGAGCATTCAATATGCCATCCTGGACGTCCTTGCCCCCAAGGGCTTTCCCAGAAGATTTCTCCTTCTTTCGCAGCTTTCCATAAAGCAAAATCAAGAGGGTCTTGTTTCTTTTCCCCTACCTCAATACGAGCACCGTGACGTAAATCTGCGATTGGTTGATGTGATAATTTACCGTAACCTTCGAATTCCTTCGTCTTAAAGTACACATCACCCTCTGATTCATATGCATACCCTTTATTCACAAGTTCTTGAATAAATTCAATAATGATATCCATATTTTCTGTTACACGAGGATGAACTGTTGCGTGTTTGCAACCTAGTGCTGTTACATCTTCAAAGTACGCTTCAACAAAACGATCAGCAATCGTTGGTACATCTTCACCTAATTCATTTGCCGCTTTAATTAATTTATCATCTACGTCCGTAAAGTTAGATACATACTGCACATCGTATCCTTTGTATTCTAAATAACGACGCACTGTATCGAATACCATAGGAGGTCTTGCATTCCCAATATGAATGTAGTTATAAACTGTAGGTCCGCATACATACATCTTTACCTTATTTTCTTCTAATGGAACAAACTCTTCTTTTTGACGTGTTAACGTATTATAAATGTGAATAGTCATTTTTATCCTTCCTTTCTACCTTTAATTCCAATTGTTTCTTCAATTTATCAAGTTCTACTTCCATAGCCTTTAATTTATCAAAAATCGGATCTGGAAGGTCAGAGTGATTTAATTCTTGACCAATCTTTACTCCATTTTGAATAACGACACGGCCAGGTATACCTACAACTGTAGAATGTGCAGGAACTTCTTTTAATACGACAGACCCTGCTCCGATTTTAGAATTCTCTCCCACAGTAATAGACCCAAGAACTTTAGCACCCGTCGCAATTAATACATTATCCTGAATTGTTGGGTGCCTCTTCCCTTTTTCTTTTCCTGTACCACCTAATGTAACCCCTTGATAAATCGTTACATTATCACCAATTTCACAAGTTTCTCCAATTACAACTCCCATTCCATGATCTATAAAAAAGCGTCGACCAATAGTTGCTCCTGGATGGATCTCAATGCCAGTAAAAAAGCGGCTCACTTGTGAAACAAAACGTGCAAGAAAGAAAAAATTTCTTTTATAAAAAGCATGTGCAATTCGATGGGCCCAAACTGCATGTAATCCAGAGTAAGTTAAAATGACTTCGAAATAACCTCTTGCCGCTGGATCCTGTTCAAAAACGACTTCAATATCTTCCCGAAGCCTCTTAAACATCGGTGTTCCCTCCCCTTTATGGGCTGCTTTTTTGTCGAACGAACTAACTCCCCTAACTCATCACTTCTCCCCTAATTCTTTATATAAGGAGATAAATTCTATATTCATACCTATTTACACGGTATAAAAAAAAAGGCGTCTCTGTCATATTGACAGAGACGCCTTTTAAGCGCGGTTCCACTCTGTTTAGGCTTAAAAAAGCCTCAAACTCATCCATGATAACGGTGTACACCGCTTCTGCTTACTTTGCGGCCTAAGACATCCCACGAAGCAATTCGCTGTTCAGCAGAAGACTCGAAGGGGCATTTCAAAAATCCGCTTATAAACCACTCCCAGCCTAAAGGTGGTTCTCTCTGTAAAAAGCCTGATTTTCTACTTCTCCTTCTCGTCGCTTTTCCTTATTAGGTTTTAGGTATACTTATTATATTTCTAAACCTAGAAAATGTTAACCAATTACTTTTTGAAGACGATTTAAAACTTTTTCTTTTCCAAGAAGTGCAATAGCATTCGGAAGCTCTGGACCATGCGTTTGTCCTGTAGTTGCAACACGGATTGGCATAAATAAATTTTTACCTTTATGTCCTGTTTCCTTTTGAACTGCTTTAATCGCTGCCTTAATTGCTGCTGGCTCCATTGCTTCTAGAGCTTCTATTTGACCAGCAAATGCACGAAGTACTTCAGGTACTTGTTCACCATTTAATACTTCTTGTCCTTCTTCTTCATAATCAACATGATCTTTAAAGAACATTTCAGAAAGCTCTACAATTTCAGCTCCAAAACTCATTTGTTCATGGTATAAAGCAATTACATCACGAATCCAAGCTTGGTCTTGTTCGCTTAAAGTTTCTCCCACACGTCCAGCTTTCACTAAATGCGGTAAGCTTAACTCTACAACCGTATCTAAATCTTGCTTTTTCATATACTGGTTGTTCATCCATTTTAGTTTTTGAGAATCAAATAATGCAGGTGATTTTGATAAACGAGCTGCATCGAACATTTTGATAAACTCATCTTTAGAGAAGATTTCTTCTTCTCCTACCGGAGACCAACCTAGTAGTGCAATAAAGTTAAAGATTGCTTCTGGAAGATACCCAAGCTCTTTATATTGCTCAATAAATTGAATAATAGATTCATCACGCTTACTTAACTTTTTACGACTTTCATTAACAATTAGAGTCATATGACCGAATTGTGGAATATCCCAGCCGAAAGCTTCATAAATCATCATTTGTTTCGGTGTATTTGAAATATGATCATCACCACGAAGTACATGTGTAATTTCCATTAGATGATCATCTACTGCTACTGCAAAGTTATAAGTTGGAATTCCATCTTTTTTCACAATAACAAAATCACCGAAATCATTTGAATGGAACGCAACTTCATCTTTTACAATATCTTTGAATGTGTAGTCACGATCAGCTGGTACACGGAAACGAATACTTGGAATACGTCCCTCAGCTTCAAATTCTTTCACTTGTTCTTCAGTTAATTCACGGTGGTTACCTGCGTAACGAGGTGTTTCACCGCGAGCGATTTGTCCTTCACGCTCTGCTTCTAGCTCTTCTTCTGTCATATAACATTTATAAGCTAGACCACGCTCTAATAAATCTTCATATAATTTTTTATAAATATCTAAACGCTCTGTTTGGCGATATGGTCCAAATTCACCACCAACATCAACACCTTCATCCCAGTCCATACCGAGCCATTTCAAGTATTTTAATTGGCTTTCTTCTCCACCAGCCACGTTACGTTTTACATCAGTATCTTCAATACGAATAATAAATTTGCCATCTAAATGACGAGCAAATAAATAATTAAATAATGCCGTACGCGCATTTCCGATATGTAAGTGTCCTGTTGGACTTGGCGCGTAGCGTACTCTCACTTGCTTTTCCATAATTGGTACACCTTCCATCCTTAATGTCAACACATTCTATAATTGTACACCAAAAAAATGTGATTATCCATCTTACGAATTAAAAACCATCATTTTTTCTGTAATAAAACAACCGCTTGAGAAGCAATCCCTTCTTCTCTACCTGTAAATCCTAATTTTTCTGTTGTTGTTGCCTTTACATTAATGTTATCGATAGACGTTTCTAACAGTTCACTAATGCGCTTACGCATGCTCTCAATATGTGGTGCCATTTTTGGTTGTTGAGCAATAATTGTACAATCTAAATTTCCTAACTCGTAACCTTGTTCACGCACAAATTCCCAAACTTTTTGTAACAATACAGCTGAATCTGCATCTTTAAAAGCTGGGTCTGTATCAGGAAAGTGCTTTCCGATATCTCCTGCTGCAATCGCACCTAAACATGCATCAGCAATCGTATGTAACAATACATCTGCATCTGAATGACCGATTAATCCTTTCTCGTGTGGAATTGTAATTCCACCGATAATCAACGGGCGCCCTTCCGCAAATTCATGTACATCAAAACCTTGTCCAATTCGAAACATCCTTACTTCCTCCTTAAGCTAAACTACTGAGCTTTATGACTCTATATTATATCGCTATCCTTATAAAGAAAAGCCCGGCTGTTGCCGAGCTTTTCTTTATTAACACATCATCAACATTATTTCTTCTGAACACGTAGGAAACTTTCAGCAATTAATAGATCTTCCGGAGTCGTCACTTTAATATTATAGTAACTCCCCTCTACTACACCTACTTGCTTCCCAACACGTTCTACGAGACTTGCATCATCTGTGCCAAGAAAACAACTTTGCTTTGCGCTTCTATGAGCTTCTAGCAAAAGAGAAACAGAGAATCCTTGTGGTGTTTGTACAGCGTTAAGTTGAGATCGCTCTACCGTTTCTACAACAACACCCTGCTCTACTTTCTTAACAGTATCTTTTACTGGCACTGCACAAATGGAAGCTCCATATTTTTCTGCTGCAATTAATACATCGCGAATCACTTTATTCGTTACGAACGGGCGCGCCCCGTCATGCACAAGAACATATTCGACACCACTCGCATACTGAAGTGCGTTATATACGCTATCTTGTCTTTCGGCTCCACCCTGAATAAATTGTACGTGCTTTTCAATCTGGTACTTCTGCATTAACTCTTCAAAATACGGGCGTTCTTCTTCGTTAATTGCCATAATAATACTTTTGCACGCTTTATCTTTTTCAAAAGCACGCAATGTGTGCACAATAATTGGTACTTCATCTATAAGTAAAAATAACTTATTTTTACCAGCACCCATTCGTTTTCCTTGGCCCGCTGCCGGAATAATTAATGTATACATATTAATAATCCTCTACTTATAATGCTTTTTCTAGCAATTTACGTTTTGCAAAAATCATACGACCAGCCGATGTTTGTAATACGCTAGTAACAAGTACGTCAAGTTGTGAACCCACATACTCTCTACCATCTTCTACTACAATCATCGTACCATCATCTAAGTATGCAACACCTTGATTTTGTTCTTTACCATCTTTCACAACATAAACACTTAATTCTTCACCAGGGAGTACGACTGGTTTAATCGCATTAGCTAAATCATTAATGTTTAACACCGTAACCCCTTGTAATTCAGAAACTTTGTTTAAATTGAAATCGTTTGTTACTACAGTTCCACCAGTGATTTTTGCCAACTTTACAAGCTTGCTATCTACTTCTTGGATATCATCGAAATCGCCTTCATAAATTTCTACCGGAATTGGCATCTCCTTTTGAATACGATTTAAAATGTCTAGCCCTCTGCGGCCACGATTACGCTTTAAAGCATCTGAAGAATCGGCAATATGCTGAAGCTCTTCTAATACGAATTGCGGAATGACAATTGTTCCTTCTAAAAACTTTGTTTGGCAAATATCTGCAATACGTCCGTCAATAATTACACTCGTATCGAGAATTTTCCAATGAGTCGTAGATTTTTCTGCTTCGACCTCTACCTCTTCATTCTCACTATTGTTTTTCTTCTTACCTCCGCGTTGGGGTAATGTAAATAATCCTAGCAATTCATTCCTCTTTTTAAATCCTACTTGGAATCCTAAATATCCAAGTAAAAGGGTGAAGAACACTTGCAACACCGTACTAATAACTGGAATTGTAAATTCACGAATTGGTATCAAAATTAAATATGCAACAATAAGACCAGAGATTAATCCTAATGTACCAAATAAAACATCTGCTACAGGCGCCTTTACAAGAGCCTCTTCAATATGCTTAATAAGTTGAACAATATAATCTACAAGCCAAAATGTTGTTAAAAATAAAATAATTGCACCAATAATTGCACGAACATACGATCCTTCCAACAAAGGAACCGCACCGATATCTAATACATTAATAATTTTTGGGATTAAGTAAATCCCTAACGCTCCCCCGATCACTAAAAAGAAGAGCTGTACAATCCGTTTTAACATCCAACCACCTCCTACTCATTATTAACCATTGTTTCGCTAATCAAAACGCCGAATGCAAAAGCGGACGTGTTTTTTTGTAAATAGTTTTATTTACCAATATATCATATCATATACCAAAAATGTTCTAGTGTCGTTATATTATAGAATCAATGTAATATTCTTAATTGTGTCTACTCATATAGAGATGCTCTTGAATTCTTTTTAGACCTTCTCGTATTTTCTTCGCTCTCACTTCTCCAATTCCTTCCACATCATCCAATTCATTAATAGTTGCTCGGCAAACACCTTGCAATGTTTTAAATCGATTAATTAAATTCTCGATAATAAGTGGCGGAACACGAGAAATCTTGCTTGTGATTCGGTACCCTCTAGGTGTCACACTTTCTTCTAAGCTTGTTTGTCCTGGATAGCCAAGTAATTTAACTAAATCACTATCCTCTAAAAGTTGTGTATTTGCAAGATCTTGTAACTTTTTCAAGATTTGATGATGGTCTTGTGTTTTCTCCTGGTGATAATCTTTAATTAACAATGCTGCCTCTGCCTCTAAATCAGCTAGTAATTCTGTAAGCTGTAAACGAATTAACCTACCTTCTGTTCCTAACTCATGAATATAGCTCAATATTTCATTTTTTATACGCAGCACCATTTCAACACTATGTAAAACGTGAACCACCTCGGACATTGTAACGACCTCTTCAAATTCTAGAATACCCAAATTCGTAATGCCGTCATTCCATACAGCCTTATATTTTTCTAGCGTTTGAATTGCTTGATTTGCTTTTGTTAAAATGACACCTATATCTTTTAATGTATAACGTAAGTTCCCTTGATATAGCGTAATTACATTACGTCTTTGTGAAATGGCCACAACAAGGCTGCCCGTCTGCTTTGCTACACGCTCTGCTGTTCGGTGACGCATACCTGTTTCAATAGAATCAATAGATGAATCCGGAACTAACTGTGCGTTTGCAATTAAAATTTTACTTCCAGTTTCATTTAAAATAAGTGCTCCATCCATTTTTGCTAATTCATATAAACTAGCAGGAGAGAATGCGCAATTAATATGAAAACCACCATCAACAATGCTTTTAATCTGCTCATTATACCCAAGAACAATTAGTCCCCCTGTTTGTGCACGAAGTACATTATCTATCCCTTCGCGCAGTGGTGTTCCCGGGGCCACGAGCTGTAAAATATTAATTATACTTTTGACACGTTGCTTATTTTCTTCCATAGCCTAGCCTCCTAATGTCAAACGAAGCGCTTCTCCTAAATTAGAAACACCTACAACCTCAATCCCCTCTGGAATTGTCCACCCCCCTAAATTTTTTCTAGGAATGATAGCACGTTGAAATCCTAATTTAGCTGCTTCTTGTACACGTTGTTCGATTCTTGATACTCTTCTTATTTCTCCAGTTAATCCAACTTCTCCTATTACCGCATCAGTTGGTGCCGTAGATTTATCTCTAAAACTTGAAGCTATACTTAAGGCAACAGCTAAATCAATTGCCGGTTCATCTAATTTCAAACCACCAGCTACTTTTAAATACGCATCTTGATTTTGTAATAGTAAACCTGTTCTTTTCTCTAGTACCGCCATAATAAGCGAGACACGATTATGATCAATTCCTGTCGCCATTCTTCGAGGATTTCCAAAACTAGTAGGGGAAATTAATGCCTGTATTTCTACTAAAACTGGTCTTGTTCCTTCCATTGAGGCAACTACTGTTGAACCTGCAACTCCAACTGGTCTTTCCTCAAGGAAAATTTCAGAAGGATTTAAGACTTCTGCAAGGCCAAGTTCTTTCATTTCAAAGATACCCATTTCATTCGTAGAACCAAAACGATTCTTTACAGCTCGTAAAATACGATATGTATGGTGTCGATCTCCTTCAAAGTAAAGAACTGCATCGACCATATGTTCTAGCATACGCGGTCCCGCAATTGCACCTTCTTTTGTCACATGCCCTACGATGAAAATTGGGATTCCCTTTGTTTTTGCAAGTTTCATTAATTCTGCTGTACATTCACGTACTTGCGCCACACTACCAGGAGCTGATGTCACTTCAGGTAAATGTATCGTTTGAATAGAATCAATAACAACAAAAGCAGGATTCATCTCTTCAATATGTGCTGCAATACGCTGTAAATCTGTCTCTGATACAACAAATAGATTACTACCATTTACATGTAAACGATCTGCACGAAGTTTAATCTGCTTTGCTGACTCCTCACCTGATATATACAATACATCATATGAAGCATCTGCTAATTGCGAGGAAATCTGTAATAATAACGTTGATTTTCCAATCCCAGGGTCCCCACCAATAAGTACTAAAGATCCATCTACAATTCCGCCACCTAGTACACGGTTAAACTCCTGAAATTTTGTTTCAATACGTGCCTCAGACTTTGTTTCTACTTCTGTAAGACGTCTTGGTTTTGTTACTTCTGTTTGAATTGCATTTGCATAATTTAGGCGTCTGGATGATACAACGGGTTCCATCTCTTCAACAAGCGAATTCCATTGACCACACCCTGGACATTTACCCATATATTTTGGTGATTGATAACCACACTCTTGACATGTGAATTTTGTTTTCTTTTTAGCCATATCTTTTTATATTTCACTTCGCTTTCATCTATAAACATTTGACCTTCTCGTACAAGAAAGAGGGCTATCTCGTAGCCCTCTTAGTTTGTCTATACTTATTTTACCTTTTCAGCACTATGAATGACAAATGTTTCCCCTTCTACATCAAAGATAACTTTTTGTCCTTTCTCAATAGCACCTTTTAAAAGTTCTTCCGATAGTCTATCTTCTACATGCTTCTGAATTGCTCTACGTAGTGGACGAGCACCATATTCACGATCAAACCCTTTATCAGCAATAGCTGCAATCGCCCCTTCTGTTAATTGCAATTCAATTTCTTGTTCTTTTAAGCGATTCACTAACTGATTTACCATAAGAGTCACAATTTCTTGAATATGTTTTTTCTCAAGCATATGGAATACGATAATTTCATCAATACGGTTTAAGAATTCTGGACGAAATGCCTTTTTCAGCTCATCCATTACTTTACCTTTCATATCCGAATAATCACGGCTTTCATCTTGTACGTTAAATCCAAGATGTTTGTTACGTTTTAACGCCTCAGCACCAACGTTAGACGTCATAATAACAATCGTATTACGGAAGTCAACTGTACGTCCTTTAGAATCAGTTAAACGACCATCTTCCAATACCTGTAGTAAAATATTAAATACATCAGGATGCGCCTTCTCTACTTCATCTAATAGGACAACTGAATACGGCTTACGACGAACCTTCTCTGTTAATTGTCCGCCTTCTTCATACCCAACATATCCTGGAGGAGAACCAACTAAGCGAGAAGTTGAATGTTTCTCCATATACTCAGACATATCAATGCGAATCATTGCATCCTCATCACCGAACATAGATTCTGCCAACGCTCTTGCTAATTCTGTTTTACCTACACCTGTTGGTCCTAAGAAAATAAATGAACCAATTGGACGTTTCGGATCTTTCAGTCCTGCTCTTGCACGACGAACAGCTTTCGCTACAGCCACTACCGCTTCATCCTGGCCGATGACACGATCATGAAGAATGGATTCTAAGTTTAATAATTTATCAGTCTCTGTTTGTGCAAGTTTAGAAACAGGGATACGTGTCCATGTAGAAACGACATTTGCAATATCTTCTACCGTAACCTCTGAATTTTCTTTTCCTTGTTGTTCTTTCCACTGACGCTTTGTATCTTCCAATTTCTCACGTAAGCGTTGTTCCATATCACGTAAGGAAGCAGCCTTTTCAAACTCTTGACTTTGTACAGCCGCATCTTTTTCTTTTCGAATTTCCTCAAGCTTCACTTCAAGCTCTTTTAAGTTTGGTGGTGTTGTATAAGAACGTAAGCGAACCTTTGAAGCAGCTTCATCAATTAAATCAATTGCTTTATCTGGTAAGAAACGATCTGTAATATAACGATCTGAAAGTTTCACAGCTGCATCAATTGCATCATCTGTAATAGACACACGGTGATGGGCCTCATAACGATCGCGTAAACCTTTCAAGATTTGAGTTGATTCTTCTAGACTCGGCTCATCAACATGAATTGGCTGGAAACGTCTCTCTAAAGCTGCATCCTTTTCAATATATTTACGATACTCATCTAAAGTTGTCGCACCAATACATTGTAATTCTCCGCGTGCTAAAGATGGTTTTAAAATATTTGATGCATCGATTGCACCTTCTGCTCCACCTGCACCGATTAATGTATGAAGTTCATCAATAAATAGAATAATATTCCCTGCTTGACGTATTTCATCCATTACTTTCTTTAAACGATCTTCAAACTCACCACGATATTTCGTCCCAGCTACCACTGTTCCCATATCCAGTGTCATAACACGCTTATCTCTTAACGTTTCAGGAACTTCATTATTTACGATTTGCTGTGCTAACCCTTCAGCAATTGCTGTTTTACCTACACCAGGCTCTCCAATTAACACTGGATTGTTTTTTGTTCTACGGCTTAACACTTCAATTACACGTTGAATTTCTTTACTACGTCCAATAACAGGATCCAAACGATTCTCACGTGCAACAACTGTTAAGTCGCGCGCTAAACTGTCTAGTGTCGGTGTATTTGCATTTGTCGATGAACCACCTTGGTGACCTGAACTTGCTTCGTTACTTCCAAGAAGTTGTAACACTTGTTGTCTTGCTTTGTTGAGGCTTACGCCTAAATTATTTAAAACACGTGCCGCTACACCTTCACCTTCACGGATTAAGCCAAGTAAAATATGTTCTGTTCCAACGTAAGAATGTCCTAGCTTACGCGCTTCATCCATAGACAATTCAATAACTTTTTTAGCACGAGGTGTATAATGTACAGTTTGAGAAGCTTCTGTTCCACGTCCAATTAACGCTTCTACCTCTTTTTGCACTTTCTCCGGGCTCAATCCAAGAGCAATTAACGCTTTTGCTGCAATTCCTTCACCTTCGCGTACAAGCCCAAGTAAAATATGTTCTGTTCCAATGTTATTATGCCCAATGCGAATTGCTTCCTCTTGAGATAAAGCTAATACTTTCTGTGCTCTTTCTGTAAATCTTCCAAACATCATAGAAATCGCCTCCTACTTGCGCTTAGTTTTTTTCAATACGTAATCGCTCACGGATTAAGGTTGCTCTTCGATAATCTCTTTCTTCTGGTCCTAAAGGTCCTCCTGCGTATTGTTGTAAAATACCAGGTTGCGTAAGAACCATTAGCTCAGTCAAAATATTTCTCGATATACCTTTTATATATCCTAGATCAATACCAAGTCGTACATCCGATAAGCAAGTTGCCGCTTCTGCAGATTGAATTAAACGACTATTTGCTAGTATACCGTAAGAACGATAAACCTTATCTTCAAGCTCAATACTCGAATTTTGTACAATTAATTCTCTGGCCAATTTTTCTTGTTGTATAATTTGCTGCATGACACTCTTTAAATCTGCAATAATATCTTCTTCGGATTTCCCTAGCGTCATTTGATTTGATACTTGAAATATATTACCTAACGCTTCGCTACCTTCACCGTATATTCCTCTTACTACTAAACCTAATTTTTGAATTACTTGTATAATACGGCTAATTCTTTTTGTTAAAACCAGCCCTGGTAAATGAATCATTACAGAAGCTCTTAATCCTGTACCAACGTTAGTAGGACAACTCGTAATATATCCAAGTGATTCATCAAAAGCATATTCAACCTCTTTCTCAATCCAATTATCTATTTGATTGGCGCTTTGAAGCGCCTTTGATAACTGTAGTCCTGGAAATAGGCACTGAATCCTAATGTGGTCTTCCTCATTAAGCATCACACTAATGTGTTCGCTTTCTGATAACAGACATGCTCCATATTCAGTCCCTGCTAGATTTGGACTAATTAAATGCTTTTCGACTAAAACTCTCCTTTGAAGAGGCGTTAATTCATTCATTTTTAATAGTCCAAACTTCCCAAAGGGCTCTACCGCTTTATTTATAAATTTCTTTTTAAATAATTCTTGAACCTTTTGAGCTTCCTCTTCGTTTTGCATAGTAGAAAATTGATATTGCTTAAAATTACGAGCCAAACGAATTCGACTACTTAAAACAATATCAGAATCAGGGCCATCCCCCTTCATCCATGGACTAATCGCTTCATTCATAATTTTGTCCAGTGACATAGAACTACTCCCCCTCTCTATGCTCACTAAGCTGAGTTTCAAGCCCTCGAATTTCATCTCTTACCTCAGCAGCTTTCTCAAACTCCTCATTCTGTACATATTGTTTCAGAATAAGTTTTAGTTCATCTAATTCTTTCTTTAAGTGGATATTTCCTTCCATTCGTTCCGGAATTTTTCCACAATGTTCTGTATGTCCACCATGAAGTCGTTTTAACAATGGGTTTAAGTGTCCTTTAAATGTATCGTAACAAGAAGCACAACCAAGGCGTCCCACCTTTGTAAAATGTTCGTATGTCATCTTACAACCTGGACATCTTATTGTATTTGTATTTGAAAACCCGTTTTTTCCTTCTCCAAACATTGTTGATTCACCGTGTAATAAACCAGCAAATACATCATGAAATGAAAAGTTAGACTGTGATGATTGAAAGAAAGACGTATAGCCACTTTGCTCTGCACATTGCTCACAAAGATGAACTTCCGCCTTCTTCTCGTTGATTACTTTTGTATAATGTAAAGTTGCTGGTCTTATATTACAGTTTTGACAAGTCATCAATATCCCCACCTTTACAACAGGAACGATCTACCTCATGATACTTTTCATACATTACTAGATTGTCCTCTTTCCTTAATCCATTTAGATAAAAGTACATGCTCTTTTTCAAAACTTCTACAATATTTAACTGCCCTATCTTAATTATCATTCTTTTACAAAAGCTGTATTTATTTATATTTCAGTGTTCTTAACATTGCGCATAATATTCGAGCCCTAAGTTCATCTCGAGAAGGAATATCCATTGATAATACAGAACGATCTAGTACACTTAACATTAGTTTTGCTTCACGGCCTGTTATGATTCCCTCTTCTAATAAACGTATAATCATACTCTCTGCATTCCCTTGTGCAACGCTATGATCAATCATATGAAGCATTTGATCAATAATGTCTATATCATCATGCAGTTTGACTTTTATAATGCGAATGTAACCTCCTCCACCACGTTTACTTTCTACTATAAATCCTCTTTCTAATGTAAAACGGGTATTGATTACATAATTGATTTGAGATGGTACGCACTCGAATCGATCCGCAATCTCATTTCTTTTGATTTCAATCACATTATTATTACTTAAGTCAATAACTTGCTTTAGATATTGCTCAATGATATCAGATATATTTCTCATTTATCCGCCACCTTTATTGACTTTGACTATCTTTGACTTTAATTATATACGTATTAATAAAATTTGCAACTCTTTTGCTTATTCACTATCCTAGCCACATTCCCCTGCATTTAATCAAAATAGTAATTATTTAAGCACATTTTTTTAATTACTATGGATTATAAAAGAAAACACGAAAAAACACGAGTCATTTGACTCGTGTTTAGTTGCTTGGCGACGTCC
>NZ_JBEUTW010000026.1:0-35222 GCF_040492675.1 Bacillus sp. AP50 | reverse complement strand
TCCATGTCAACATCGATAATAATAAGATTTTTTATAATAGCATAACTAGATAATTCATAAAATAGCCCAACATTACTAGCTGAACGTCTATATATATAAAGGTTACCTATAGCCTTATTATTCCCATCAAAAGTACCTTCAAAAACATTAGCCCACCAGCCATTATTATAATTACTCATCCCCATTCCAATTGGCAGCCAACCAGAACCCGATTTGGGATAGTTCAATATAATATCATTTTCCATACGAAAATGTTTATCCGCGAAATGACGGACCTGTTCTAAATCAAATTGATTATAAATTAGGAAGGGATCATTTGAAGTACCTTTACCTTTTCTATACTTAATAAACTTCCTATTCTCAGGATATCCTTTATTAACTTTATAATCACCAATATACCAAAAATTCTGATAATCAAACGAGTATGAAGAAGCTTTTTTCATGTCTGCTTCATTAAGTGCATTGCCTCTACCTTTAGCTACTCCGCCTTGTTTCGTAAGATTGTAATAGCAAGAATATATGCTGGTTCCTGAACCTACAAATCCCCCATGACTTGAAGCATTTTTAGCAACTGTTAAATCAGTAACAGAACCCGTTGAGAAACATTGAGATACAGATCCACCATTAACAGTCCCTACAAAACCACCACAGTTATTACCTGAAGACATCACATCCGCATGACTATAGCTTCTTAAAATTCTCCCTGCATTTTGGTAACCAACTAAACCACCTGTATGGTCAGCAGAACTCCCCTCATTTTTAACTGTTCCTGAAATTACGGCACAATCTTCAACATCTCCATCAGACTTTCCTACTAAAGCACCAACCATGGAACCATTGGACACAATATTCACATTAACTAATCGGACACGCTTAATTGTTCCTCCTTTTTGTTCACCAAATAAGCCAACATTAGATTGAGAACGATTAATATACAGATCTTTAATATCATATCCCGCACCATCATAGTAACCTGTAAAATTTGCGATTGGAGCAAAACCAGAACCAGTTTGATAACTAGTCATAATAATATCCTTTGTTTGCGTGTAGTAAGCACCTAAGTTACTCCGGACATTATATAAATCCTTTTCATCCTCAACTATATAGGGACTAGACTGTGTTCCCCCTCCACCAGAAAAATGGTCAACATATATATATGTCTTACCTTTTTCTTTTACAAAGTATGGTCTTTCTTGATTCTTTTCTGTCTTTTGTTCAATAAAGACAATTAAAGGATTTCCATCTTCGTCCGGATCAGTAGCAATAAATACTTTATCATAATCATCTTGAGGTAAAATAATAACGCCACTTGTCTCTGATGCCCCGTCTACCCAAGTAAATTCCCTCGGCAAATCTATACCTGCTTCAGAAATTAAATTAGATAAATCACGAACTCGTTCACGACTTCGTACAGAAATACCTGTTGGATCATCTGTGTCTAAAATTATTTCACTGTCCAGATGAACTTCTTGAAATGTTGAATATATTAGACTTAAATCTTCATCACTTACTACACTTTCAATATCACACCATTCGTTTTCTACTAAGATTTGAACTGGTATATTAAATGTTTTTAAGTGAACTTTCTTATCTATAACTTCTATTGTGTAGTTTCGAATCGTTTCAGTATCTTTTACTACACTCCCATCCATGTTATAAGATGTACCATAAAGGGTATTTAGAAGTTGTTCTCTTGTTAACTTTACTGAATGATCCAATTCAATTCACCACCTATATTAGGTTCAAGAGGCGCTTTAGTTTCAAAAGCTACTCGTCCATTTTTTACTATAATCACTTTTCCATCTAATTTCTGATCAGCTACCATTCGTAAATTAATCATGGCAGGTTGGTTAAGTGGCAGTTTTACAATGGGTTTAAAATGAAAGTTAATACCCTCTACATTAATATTCGTTTTATAACCCAAGCTGTAATGAGTGATGCGGTTCGATAGCATTCCGTTTCCTTGAAAACCAGCCACAAGCCCTGATGCTTCTGCATCTTTAAATGTGATAATATCGTTAATATCATATTTAAAATCACCATTTAAAGGAATAGTTTTTCCATCAAACTCATAAAAGAACTGAATGCGATGACCTGCTATACTGAAAATACCATCACGTTCAAAATAAATTTTATTCCCATGACCAATTAATCCGAATCGGAAAAGCTTATTTCTATCAATCTTATAAAAACTATTCTCTTCTTTTGTATTAAAATCAAATTCTGGGAGATGAGTACCGTCAGGATACTCAGCCACCCAGATAAAATCCTGTGCCACAGGAGAATGTGTATATTTATCATTTTGTAAAATCAATTTGATTCCCCCTACCTCATTGCATTGAAGTAACTATTTTTTATACGTACTGATATGCAACACGTGTTAAGAATGCTACGTTTCCTGCTGTCGCGTTACCTGGAACATTGGCACGAAGAATAACTTCTGCATAGTTTCCTTTTGCATTCGTTTTATTACCATCATTTTTAACACCTAAAATTTCATTTGCATTTGGAGAAAACGTACCATCAGTATTCGTTGAATTTCCTCCTGCCTGGATTGGATGAGTAGAATTACCTCCAATAGGTGTACGACCCGTTTCAGCTGCCGATGCAACAGTCACCTCGACCCATTTATTTGTTACCAATTCACCTGTGTTACCACCCGCACTATCTTTTGTCGTAATAGTACAGTTTGTCATAGTAGATAAATCTGTTGTTCCCGCAAAGTTATTCCAAATTAATACTCCAAAATCAGAGGAAGGTGTTCCTGCATCAATGGTCCCAATATTCCAAGACGGTACAGCTCCTGAGTTGTCTTGTTTTCTCCAATTCACTTGTGGTGCTGGCATATAAATGACCTCCTAATTTTTATTTACACTTTAATTATCGCTACATCTCTTTATAAAGTTGTGATGAATTATTTATTACTCTTCGAGAGCTAATTCAACTACCAACTCTACAGTAATATCTTTTACGCCCTTACCTACCTCTTTGATATTGATTCTAAAGTGATCATCACGATTAACAGCTAGTTGTGACAGTTTAAAAGAATATGGTGTAGAGGACGTACGATTAGATTTGCTCTTTCCATCAATAACAAGTTCATCAGCAAGAATGCTATGCCAAATAGGTGTTGTATCATATGAACTTTGACTGCATCTTTCAATGTCAATACACGTTTTTGATTCTCCCATTGTGCCGCACGTTACATACGCATCAATTAACTCTCCCTCATAAGGGAAACGTAATTCTGTACGAACAATACCTACTTGTACAATAGATGGCACAACAAATACCATCACTTTATCGTCAAGCTTCCGTATACGCCTGTTATTGAGATGTGCTCTATTGTAAGCAATAAAATCCATAAATTTATCCTCCTTATAAATCGAGGTATGCACTGTCATTATAAGAACTTTCCATTGGAAATTAACAAAGGGATAGACTTAGCTATCCCCTCGTACTGTTGTCTTTAATAGTCTTCTAGTTGCAGGATCATATGAAAATTCCCTTGTAACCTGTTGAGATAGACTTCCAAGACCATCTGTATAATATACAGTCTCTGTTTTCAATTCACCCTTTACCATAGGTGCCTCGTTCTCATAATACGTAAACTCTCGAATAATAGTATGATCTCCCGTGATAATTTCACGAATAATTTGACCTCTTTCGTTATATTCATAATCTATATCTACACTAGAATTTCCACCGTACACCAATTCTAACTGGCGTTGTATTTCATCTAAACGTGCATCTAATGAAATATGAGGCTTATCACTCTCTCTGAATTGCCGAGCATCATATACTTCCTTTTGTAAGTCATAAAATTGCGTTCCACTAATAGTAGCTTGCCCCCTACTACAATATTGGTTTTTATAGACTTCTATGTACACCTCATCACCAATTTGTAGCTGTATAGAACGCTCTTCATTTTTTGAACCTACACCTAAATGGATGTGATAATCATCCAGCTCAATATAATCAACTCCGCTTAGTAAACGCCGGCCATTATAATACACTTTTAATAACCCTTTATTAGGTTCATAAGTATGACCAACTGGTAAAATAGGATTTGAGGTACCATATGTTTTCACGAAATCCTGATCAACAACGTGTAATATTTCATCCCAATCTTTTGTGATAGGACTATATCTATGGAGCTTCATTCTTGTTCCCATTTAGCCACCCCTTATTCGTTTCTTATTTCCAAGAAGAAGTGTGAAGGTCTCATCTGTTGTTTTATTTTTTCAGGATCGGTTGTATCGACCCTAGCAATTCTCACCCAAAAATCCTTTGATTCTCCTTCATGTAACGTTCCTATTCGTATTGTTGTATCTTCATATTGATTAGGAGTACCGTTGTTGTCTGTGGCAAGATCACACCATTCCCAGCCAAACTCTTTTTTATAAACAGCAATCTGAATTTCAATATTCTCCGCTACATTTCCCGAAGTATCGTTTAAGACAGTCAATTTTTGTTCAATTATGTCACTTTTCAGTGCACCTAAATGTGTAGCTTTTGTTTCACTTAACTCTTGGCCTTTCCATTTGACTTTTAAGTTTGTACCTCTTAAAAACAAATCTCCGCCGTACATTTCAGCGTATTCTTTTTGTTCATCTATTAAAACATACTCACCAGTCTCACTCTTATCGTAAACTCTAATTTTCCCCTTAAAAGGAATGGTAGGTAATTCAATCTCTATACCTGAATATCCATCTGGAACTATTTGAGTAGTTACAACATTTCTTTCATAATCAATAAGCTCAACTTTATAAAAGCTATTTAAATTACCCACACTAATATTAGTACCCTTACACAGGATAACCCTTTCTACAATAAGGGGTGTATACCCATCCCTTGGCGTACCTTTTAATACAACTCCAGCCATAGCTGGATCGATACAAATTGTTGAGTCAAATAGCTCCCACGCATTTCCTCGCTCTGCAAAAAAAGTCCACAGATTTTGTTTTTTTACTGTTCTCCAAATATTATAGGTATTCTCATGAATGCTATCTTCACTTTCCAAAAACTCAACTTTCTCAAGAGCGTTCTTCCAAATAACAAGACCACCTTCATCTCCCAAATATTTTGGTGTATAGTTCGAATGCACTTGTAGTAACAATTCATCTTCATTTTGAGGAAGAGAAAAAAGAGCATTTGTACTTCTATCAGTAGAGTTGTGTTTAAGTACTAATTGTTTATCAGAATCACTGTACTTATAAGAGTCAGTAGGGGATACGATCCAACGTGAATCAAGTGTTTCAAAATTATCGTCAAAAATAAGTCCAGTCTGAACCCTATGAATGCTCAATAGTAACTTCCTCCTATCGCGTCTTCTTGATATTCCAACCATTCCATGCAGGGAATGGTTTACCCATAATGAGCCATACTTTATCCTTTTCTTTTTCATCCCATGGCTTATCTGGTTCAGGTAATCCTATACCTGTATCATCTTCATCAATTACATTCATTTCATGCTGTCTTTCAATATTTAAATCCACTTCATTTTCTATAGAAATTATATTTGAATTCGAATGCATTCCCTCATCAATTTCATCAATAAATCCGTAATTCCCTTTATTAATATTTAACAATTCCTCATCTTCTATAGACATTGTATTTGATATTAATTTTTTCGTTGTAGTTTCACTATCTATTGTGATATTTGAAGCAGAATTAATGTTTATCTGTTCTTCTTCATCCAGTATCATTATAGTTTCATTACTTGAACTTCCCTCTTCTTCTTGGAAAATCCTTATTTTCTTCTTATTTACCTGTTCTGTTTGCATTTCATCTTCTATTGTCATTTTTCTATTTTTACGTAATATTGTTTTATCAAATTGTTCTTCGATAACATCTAAGAATACATTACATTCTGCTAAGGTATTTTCCTCTACCTCTGTATCTACATGAATTCCCGAAATTGCCATTTCATTATTGTTTATAATTGAATCTGTTTCTTGACTATTACTCGCAAAACCATAGTGATTTATAGTAGTTTCGAAATTACTTTCTGAACCTGCAAACTCTATTTCTTCTAATGTTGTTTCTCTATCATTACCACTATTTACGAATTCAATTGTTGCAATATCCACTTCATTTGATGCATGGTGATCTGCTAAATTCGCATCTATAACTACAGTGTCTATAGTTGCACCCATTTCACCTTTAATAGTAGGATCAATAATTGACTCATAAGTATCTCCCAAACTCATAAGAGCCCCATCAGTAACTACAACTCCAATTTCATTTGTTTGATTGCCTGAAACTGTATCTTCAATGGTAGCATCCTTTTCTTTCCCTACATTGGCTAGTACTTGATTGTTCATTTCAATATCAAATATGTTAAACAGATGAGCTAAATGTTTTCTTTCTACTGCAACGTGGACCTCACTTCCACTTAATGCGTTTTCTACCTCTTGTATCATTGTTTCATATTCTTTATGAATAATTAATGGTTCTACCTCTTCTATTAACGTTTCATAAGTCTCTCCTACTATACCTTCTGATACATAATCTAATAAAATTCCATTGTCTTTTTCAGCCATATTTGACATTGTATTTCCCTTATAGACAACACTATCAATTATCCCATCAGATTTTGCTGTACTTAGATTAATGAGGTAATTTTCCTCTTCACGAAGATTTTGAAATGCTCTATCGTCACTTTGCATATAAACTTCTAGCGTTTCTTCCAGATTCATATCTAGTAATTTATTGACGTGTAATTCTTCTTCGCGTTCAATTTGGTCTGCTATCTCACCATTTTGCACATACGTTTCTAGTGTTTTTTCAAGATTCATGCTTAGCGTTTTATCGACATGCAGTTCTTCTTCACGTTGTAATTGGTCTAATCTATCCATACTTTGCACATGTATTTCTAACGTGTCTTCCAGATTCATGCCTAGCAATTTCTCTACTGTTGTTTCTTCTTCGCGTTCGATTTGTTCTGCTATTTCACCACTTTGCGCATACGTTTCTAGTGTTTTCTCCAAATTCATACTTAGTGGTTTATCGACATGTAGTTCTTCTTCACGTTGTAATTGATCCAATCTATCCATACTTTGCACATGCATTTCTAGCGTTTCTTCCAGATTCATGCCTAACAGTTTCTCTACAGCTGTTTCTTCTTCGTATTCAATTTGTTCTGCTATCTCACCACTTTGCGCATACGTTTCTAACGTTTTTTCAAGATTAGTGCTTAATAGCTTCTCGACATGTAGTTCTTCTTCGTTCATTCGTTTTGCTTTATTACTATTTTGTACATACGTCTCTAGCGTTTCTTTTCTATTTTCATTTTGTTCTGCCATATTACCGCTTTGCACATACGTTTCTAATATCTTTTCATGTTTCGAACTAACTAACTTCTCAATATATACCTGTTCTTTATGATCAGTTTGATCCGCTCTACTACTATCTAATAAATACAAGTCTCTTGTATTATCTAGAACAGCATCAATTAGATATATTTCATTCAGCTCTTCTTCTCGTTCTGCAAGCGCTGCTGAATCGTTATTTTGAATATAGGTTTCAACTATTTTTTCTAATTCCAATCCAATTAGATTATCAACATGAGCTTTTTCTTCTCTCTGTATATCATCTGCTATCATGTTGGTTGATACATCAGTATTCAATACCTTTTCACTTTTAGCATCTAAAAAATTCACTAAATTTATTTCTTCTTCTTGTTTCAATTGATCTACTACATTACTATCTTGAATATAAGATTCAAATATCTTTTCAAGTTTTGAATTGATTAGTGTGTCTTGCTGAATTTCCATGTTCTTTTCGGGTTTATTTACTATACTTTGTTCTTCTACATAAAGTTCTAAATTCTTCTCTATCTCCCCAAAATCTCCATAGTCATTCAAAATATCAACTACGATTTCTCTTTGATCACTTAAGGTAGTTGTTGAAATAAATGTGTCAAATTCTTTATCTAGGTGATACTTAATTTCATTTTCTATAGTTACCTCATAATCAGCTACACTATTTTCAACAGAAATATTTTGTTCAATTTTTGTTTCATTTGTTTTTTTCTTTTCACTCTTTTTTACTACATGTGTAACCACTACATCTTCACATTGTTCCAACACACTTGAAGAAAAACCATCTATTTTAGCGTCCTTTAATAAAGAGTGAGTTTGCATTGTATTTAACTCGTTAAGTTCAACATCTATCATATCCTCATTGCTAAAGGCCTGTTCTATAACTATTAATTCCCCTTTAAAAGCATAACGATTAGCGCCATTCTCTAAATTATTCAAATGGCCATTTTGAATCTGGAATGTTTCACCGGAATTTATAACAACCTTTTCACCAACTTGGTAATTTCTATCTCCACTAAGTAGATTTAACTTTTCTGCTTCACGAATAAATTCTGTGCTATCCAATAAAGTAGTAACATTCGCTTGATAATGACTACTAAAGTTACTATTTAATACTGAATCTTCAAATCCATACTTAAATGATTTGCTTTGTGTTTTTTCCATATCCAGTGACTCAGAACCAGAATGGTAAACCTGACCTAATTCGAATCCTGATAAATTATTTTGAACATTTTTATACTTATCTGCAATGATAAATTTCTCACTATTCTTCGTATACTGATAAGATTTACTATCTTCCATTCTATGAATTAGCTGTTTTACAGACTTGAAAGAGGTACTACCAATGTACTGACTAAAATCATTCAAAGTATAATTCACATTTGCCCTTGGTACTGTCATTGAATCTACTCTTACGTCTGAAATATTCTTACCTGCACCTAAACCCTGAATAATTACATCATGTACGTTTTGTGTTTCATCTAATGAAGCTTTCTGATTCATTAATCTATAGACTTCACTCGCTTCACTTAATGCAGCTATATGAGACACACCCTCGTAAATTTTAGGTTCAATATACGCCTCATATACATCAAATGGGACTAATCCATATAAATGATAATTCCCTCTACTATCCTGAGAAACGTTTCCTTCTAATGCAATTAAAGATCCTGTTTCCGTATTTGCAATCTTACTTGATAACAGCTTATTTCCATTACTCATTTCATGCTTTTGTAGAAAACCTAAAATTCCTTTATAGGATTCACCTATATCTCCTAAATTCAGAACGCCTTGAATTGGTGTATCTTTTCCTTTTAATATTCCTTCATCATGATAACTTGTAAAAATAACTTTAAAGTTCTCAATCTTATTGGGCTCTTTCCCAAATTCACTTAATTTGTTACCCTTATCCAATTGGCTATAGAGAGCATCCCAAACCACTTTTAAAAAATTAGCTTTTGCTATTTCTACAACTTTCTCGCCATATTGTAAGGTTAGTAATCTTTCTCCCGTATTAATTTTCCCACTTTTAAATAATACATCTGCTAACTCTTTTACTTGATTATGACCAAAACTCGGTAATAACTCGAGTAGTTCTAAACTAATATTTTCTCCAATTAACTCTTTCAAAAAGCCAAAATCATAAGAATTCCTTTCACTATAAACCCTCTTATTACTTCTCTTAAATTCAAATGGAGTTTCTGTATCATTCATCGACTTTTTACTAGATTTCAAGTCATATTTGTTTAGTTTCTTAACTAGATTTGTGTTTATTTGACTAATAACCTCTCCAAAATAAGCGTAAAAATCCTTATTCTCTGTTATTTCTATTAAATCCCCTTGTCGTGCACTTTTATCCCCTCTAGTTAATGCTTCTCCTACCTCCGCTATATAAATAAGACTACCTTTTTCTAAATTTAAATTGGAGCCTTCAAATATAGTTTTGTAATCAGCTAATACAGAGTGCATCGCACCAGCCGCTCGTTTCACTTTTGTACCCATTTTCATATCATCTAAAGCTAACGCACTATACCTATTCCAAGGATCAAAAGCCAATGGGACAACATCTAGATTAGGTACATTTTGATGACGATTGAACCTGAATACATATCCCTTTTTATTATAAAAAAGGGTAGTGAAACTGAGTAAATAATGCTTACTGTTACTCATTTTCCACCACCCACCTTTCGACAAAGTAAGACTTGCACCGTAGTATTCGGTACAAGTCATGACTTAGTTGCGGTTATTATAAATTTTCTTTTAAGAAACCAAGTCCAATAGGAGCATATGGAGTCATGTTCGCTAAACGGAAAGGTGTTCTAGGTGTATCTGCTAAAGTGTAACGATATGTTTGGGCGTAATTATAAGAAACAATCACTTCTACGCGATCTTTTGGAGCATCACCCAAAATTAATCGTTTGGTAGAACCATCTACTGTAAATTTCCCAGCAGTTGGAGGTGTATCTGCTTTATATTCAACATAATTCGCTTTAGTTAACGTATTACATCCAACTGAACTTACTAAGCGAACTTCAAATTCATCATCGATTGTAGGTCTATGGAATAAATGAAACTCTTTGATTGCTCCATCTCCTGTACCTACTTGCTCGTTTTCAGATCGTTCTTTTACTTCTAATTCATCTAATTGTGAGATATTTTTTGGATGAATCGCATAAACTTCATCTAGTCTACCCACATAACCATCAGAAGGATGAACAATATACATTGGCGAAATGTGATATTTATTAGAATATACAGACGGATTAAAACGAGACTCATGGCTTGGATCTACGTCAGCATCATGAGTGATAAATGCTAAGTAATGTTTTTGATACATTGCCCCGCCAACAGTTCGCTGTACAAGTACAGAACTATTACCGTTAGATGTATTTACACCATAGTCAACTACACTACGTCCTAATTTCATACCCGTCTTATATTGAATCTCATCATCAGAACGAGCTCCACCAATAATTACATTATTCATTCGAGGAGTCTTACCAATTGTCGATAGACGTCCAATATATAATGGTGCAAAGAACGTACTTTCAGGATCCGGCGCAGGATCTAAACGGAAGTAAGAAACGATACGGTCCTTTGTAATATTTCCCCAATAATAAACTTGAGAATCTCGTCCCCATCCTAAACCGATATCATTTTGCGGAATAAACGATACGGCTGTTGGTAATGAAGGATACACAAAGCGAACTGCATCATAAGCGGCCCCCATAAGTTCTGTTGGAACTTGCGGATTAAACTTATTTACTTCAATATCTCCATAACTACCGTTTGCATCTTTTACATATTCTAATTCATAGTCAGCGAATAATGCTAACGGCTCAGTTCCTCCTGAAAACGTTACTGTACCGGCCTCATGGTCCACAGTATAATCAGCGGAATCAAGGGGTACTGTTCCAGTTAATTTATCATAGAACTTATATGAATTCTCGCGGATACGTTGGTTCCCTTTCTTCATTTTAAAGCTAAATACTCCACCTTTTTTGTCTTCTAACTCAGCCAAGTCAGGGCGTTCAGAACGTAAAATAAATCGAGTAGGGATAAATCCTTCAAACGTAAAGAACCATAAGCGTTTTACTAGATCCGGAGCATTATCTGTAAGCGAGTATGTAGAAAGAACCTTACCTACTTGACTATCATTGAATGTTACAGTCCCTTTCTCTCCATCTATTAAATACTTTGTTGTAGCTTGGTCAATCATTGAACCATCTTCACGATATAAAATTACACTAGAAGGAATAACTGGTTTAACCATAAATTCAAATACTGTCTTTGTTTTTTTGGCCCCACTAGGAGTTACATCCTTCATTTCACCTAAAAATGTATCTTTTGAAATTACAGGTTCCTCTCCAAGCTTTCTCACATTCCCACCATAACCTGTGGTGAATCCAAAGTAGCGATGTTGTTTATCGCTACCTTTCGATTCAAATAGAAAAGTTTCAGCAAAAGTTTTTCGGTATGGATCCTTCTTTCCATTTGCATCTGTTAAAGGCGATACCGCACGGTATTTCCCTAAAGTACTCCATCCTCCCGCATTAAACAACTTCTCTAAATCTAAAGGTAGAAGTTGCACGGACAAATCTACATCGAAAAATCCATCTGTATTAATTAATGACATATTGGTCACCCCTTCTATATTTATTAAGAAACCTCTATAGGTGTTGCAGTAATACCTACAGATTCGTTACCGGCTGAATCCACCGTAGTAATTTTGATCTCAGGTTTAAATCCTGTGTTTAATCCCATTAATCTGTAATAAGTTGTTCCAGTAATTCCAGTAGCATAGATCTTACCATCTAAGTAGATATTGACATGCTTTAAATCCTTATCTGTAGGAAGGTCAAATTCTACATCAATAGTCTGTGACTTTGGACTTAATACTTTAGTAATCTTCACTTCTCCTGGAGGAGTTTTATCATTCTTATTGTCATGAGGAACTTCATTTGGATTAATGTCCTCAGAATAAATCCCCAAACCTACAGGACGGAAAGGTGTAACAGGTAGCTTCGTTAGAGGAGATACCGCACCTATACTATGTGGTTTATACATTTCATAAACCTTTTCCGGACAATTTTGTTTTGCAACGCGTAAATTCGTTGCACTCATTCCTTGTGAGTTAAACCCGATTGCTTTATCTAAATATCCCCTCACACCCTCTTCAGGATGAACTACATAAATTCGAGAGGAGTGTACTTTATCTGAGTATCGGGAAGTATTAAATTGATATTTATAATTGTTAGTTTTTTCAACAGGATTATATGCTCTCGGATATTTCTTACCAATTTCATCTACTCTATTTGGTGGTAGCTGGTTCGAAGGTGCATTCCATGAGAGATAGTGAGCCTGATAACGTGCACCAAATCTAGAACGGGAAACCATTACAGAATCTACACCATTTGAAGAATGATGTGGATATAATTTAAGTAAAGGATAAATCGTTTCGCCAACAGTTGCGCCAGGATCATCAAAATCAAATAAAGATACTACATCTTCATTCTTCACTCGTTTGCTAGCGTTATTAGTCGATAGACGAGCAATTGTCGCACCTGTGTCCCAATAAGGTGCACGCATGAATGTTCCTAGTTGCGCACGTTCAACAGTTAAATATTTACCTTTTTTCTCAATAAGTTTAACTACCTCTGTACCATTAATCGTTAACAACGCTGGTGCCTCAGGTAATTTTGTTGCATCATTTACATAAAGGATTGTATCGCCAGGCATAATTTTCCGCCAAGAAAATGTAGTTTCTTTTCTAGTTGAATCCACACGCTTTACAGGTGGAATAGTTCCTGAAAATAATGCATAGCCTTCATCTTTATCTCCATCTAAAGAATTTACTTTACCGAAATATAGCGGTATAGTCGGAACCAAATTCTTCTCCCAAACAGGGGCTGTATCAGCTTGAAGAACTAGGAAAAATGTTGTGCTATCAATATGACCTTTGACACGAACTTCTGAATCTGTCCACCAGTTCGTATGCCATAAAGGATCGTTTATATGCTCTAAAAATTCAGCGCGCAATGTAGTCTTAACAATTGGTGACTGCATTACACGAGGATCAGCTTTTTCAATTACCGCTTCTTGCATATCAGTATCCCAACGTGTTTCTAACACTTCAATATCTAGTGCTGAACGTATTACATGGAAAGGAGAAGCTGATAATAATTTTTCTTCATAAATTAAGTCTTCTGGATCGTAGTCTCTATCTTCTACATGGTAGTTTCCTTCAAAATACTCATACCACCACTTAGACCAGTCATCTCTATCCCTATCTCTGTCTTGCTCAAAGGATGTACCACCCATACCTGGCATAGTAACGATAGAAACAATACCATCTTCTTTAACAAGATTAGAGTTTGGTAACTTCTCTAACATATAGAAATACAAGTTTGTTCTTGTTGTATTATCTACATACTTTTGTTTAATCCATTCATCCCAAGTAGGCTTCATTTTAAAGTTAGGATCATTAGGATCGGTATCATCGTGAGGTCTACGAATAGGCTGTTTTTTTTCATACTTGTACTTAAGAGGGAATTGGCTAATTGTCGCAAAACCTAGCAATTTCCCATCTGCATTTCTAAAAATGGTATGTCTTGCAATTGCATAATTGACTTGATCCGTTCGGCGATTGTACGCCCTAGTATCTACCGCAGCTTTATAAAAGTTCCTCACTAACGTCCAACCGTTATCAATTAACATTTGTGCAAATACGTCCTGCAAGTTATCTTCTTCAAACTTAGAGGGATAATCCTGAGGAGTTGAATCAATATATGGCATCTCATCACCCACTTCATCATTTTATTTTAATAATAGGTTAATTAGTTTTATAAATAGCAATTCTTCTATGTCATGTATATTATAGGTAGGTACCTTTCTTTCATAACATGTAAGTTGCATTACTACATTACGTTCACAGATACTTCAATACCTGCAGATTCATTACCTTTCATGTCTACAGAAACTAGTTTAATTTTTACACCATTTCCTTTTGTCACATTTTTAATAGTATATGATTCTACTTCAGTGACACCTGTTGCATACTTCATACCATTTACGAAGATGTTAACCGTTGAGAGCTCCATATCATTCGGATTTGTCCAAGTAAGTAATACAGTTCCTTCTTGTGGATTTGTAGCTTTTAGGTTAGAAACATTAACTAGAGTCTTATTCGCTGCTGGTTTCTTAGAAGTATTTAGTGCTTCTTTGTACAACCCTAATCCCATTGGTCGAAATTGTGTGGATGGTCGCTTCGTTAGTGGTGAAATTGCACTAACTGGGACACACTGATATACATCAAAAACCTTTTCTGGACAACTCTCTTGACGAATTCTTAATTCACTAGATCCCATATTAATGGAATTAAATCCTACAGAGTTCTTTAAATATCCTCTTACTCCTTCTTCTGGATGAATCAGATAAATAAATGAAGTTTGTACTTTATCCGAATAACGTGAAGGATTGAATTGATAATTATTAATTCGTTCCCATGCTCGTGGGTATTGTTTATTACCTACTTCAGATACACGCTTAGGAGGCATATCTTGTGCAGGTGCATTCCAAGACAAGTAATAACTTTGATAACGAGAACCTAATTTAGTACGACTCACCATTACAGAGTCAACACCATTAGATGGATTAGAAGGATATTTTTTCAGGACAGGCATAATTTGACGCCCACCTTTAATCTTAATATCATCAAAGTTATAAGCAGCAACGCCATTTGTATCAGTACCTTTTGGAACAGTTCCTGCGAATAATGCGATAGCAGGATCACCTTCATCTATTGCTTCAATATCGCCAAAGTAAATCGGTACAATAGGTACGACATTATTTTCCCACATTGGTGTATTATCCGTTTGGATAATTAAGAAAAGACTATTACTGTCAATATGTCCTTTAATATTAATTTCCGAATCAACCCACCAATTTGTATGCATATAAGGGTAATCAATATTTTCAAGTAATGGTGAACGTAGAGATGACTCTACAATAGGCGACTGCATCACAACAGGATTCGCTTGTTTTACAAATTCTGAACCAGCACTTGTAGATTTAAAATCAATTTGTGTAACTTCAATATCTAAAGCCATTTGAAGTCGTTTTTCATCTGCACTAGAGCCCGTTCCCCATGGGGTAAATAATTTATCTCCCTCTTTTACATCTGGTAATTTTTCCAACATATAAAAATAAAGAGATGTATTTACTTTTCTTTTTTCAAATTCTTTGGCCATATAGTTAATAAGGGCCTCTTTTTCAGTAGCTGTTGATTTAAAAGCATTGTAATATGGAATCCCTTTATCATGAGCAGTAAACTCCTTCCAATCTGCAACTACAGCAAAACCAAACAAATCACCTCGTGCATTACGTAGAATAATATGATTGGCAACTGTAAATTTTTCATCATGCCTTCCTTCTAAAGGATGATCTGTAACATAATAAGACCCTGTTACAGCTTTTTTAAACTCTACTACTTTGGTCCAGCCGTGTTTAATCAGTAAATCCATAAAACCGTGTTGTAAGTTACCTTCACGAACCTTATAAGGGGAAAGTGCAGGTGTGCTATCAATATACGGCATTTCTACACCTCTCTTTCTATTAATTAAGGACGAGATTTTACCCGCCCTTATTCTGCAACTTAGTTATCGTTATGAGTAGGTAATAAGTTGCAACTAATTACTTAAATTCATTATAAGTAGTCTTTTTATTCTGTTAACAACACTCATGTCTAATTAATAATTTCAGCTTTTAGTTTTACATCCGAAGGTACACTACTTCCACAATAAAGGGTATAACTCCACCTGCTTCCTTTATCTTGACCATCATTCATTACTACTCTTAATTCCCCATCATCAGGTTTATAATAAAAACCAAACGGACTTCCTTCTTTTTCCATTTTACGTGAAGTATCATAAATTAATTCATTATTAACAAATACTCGCATCCTATCTGGTGCAGAGAAGAAATCATATTCAACATAGCAGATGCCCTCTTCACTTACAGCATGAATATATTCCCCATATCCCATGCCACCCTGTGCCGTTTGTCCGCATTTTAGTACATTTTTACCTGGTTTCTCACCTTCGCCTTCTGGCTTTCCACCTTCACCTTCTGGTTTTCCACCTTCGCCTTCTGGTTTTCCCCTTCGCCTTCTGGTTTTCCACCTCCGTCTTCTGGTTTTCCGCCTTCGCCTTCTGGTTTTTCACCTCCGTCTTCTGGTTTTTCAGGGGGAATATTTTTTGAGATAAATTCAATATTCACTATTTTTTCGCAAACTCCAAAACCATAATCAACGATAAATTTAATTGAATATACTCCTGGTGAACTACTAGTAAAAGTGTAATTTCCTGTCTGCATGACTTTAGGAGGGGTTTGAACAAGTACACCTATATTAGAAGCTGAACTATTTTGTCCATGATCTAAATGAAGAACAATTGAATCTCCTACATGTGATTTTAAAGAAGGACCAGTAATGTTTAATTCACAAATAAATTCGCCAATAATAGTCCCCTCAGTTATACATTCTTGTCCATCGTTATACGTTACAATAAATGTAACTTTATATACGCCCTTATTAATAACTTTAAATGTTCCATTCCCAAGACTCTTTAAACCATTCTTATCATAGTTCGTATCAATGCGTAGAATACCAGATTTATTTGTGTGTACAAGCGAGAATGTAACAACCTCTCCTACTACCTTATTAAATTGTGATGTAATTAAATTTAAACCACAGCTACTAATTGGGATATCATTAATAATCTGTATTTTTGAAGGCCTTGAAATTGGTTCTAATACAGGAGTCTCTATTCTTTTAAAACAACCCGCATCTTTTAACATACCTATACCTGCCATTCTAAAATGGGTAGAAGGCCTTTTAGTAAAAGCTGAGTCCCCCTCTACAATCGTCACGTAATATTCATCATTATATTCTGATTTTTTGTTATCCTTGCCCGCATCATCAGAATCATGACCATCTTTTTCTGGAGGAATGCTAGGCACCAAGTTGTCCCATTGAAAAGGAACCCTTAAATGCATTTCTTTTCCTAACCCTGTAATTACTTTTATCCAGACTTCATAAATGCCTTCTTTAGACATATTCATAAAGTCGTACATAGGTGTACCATCACCTAGGTCTTTTTGCGTAAAAGCAATTCCTTTAACTTTCCTTAATTCATGGTTTACTTCATCATCCTCTAAAGCAATTACTGCCCCAGCTTCTCCAATTTTATAGGGTTCCTCTATTAAAAGCTGATCTTTTTCTCTTAAAAATCTGATATATGCTGTTACTTCAACGATATCAGTATCTTTTAGGAAATAAACATCAAGGTAAGATACACCATGCTTGTTAATATCTATGGTAAGTGGCCCATGAGAATGATATGTAATTACGTCATCTACGTCTTTAAAAATGTACCTCGATGGTAAATGCCTCCATCTAATTGAATGTATAATTGGTAGTGAATCAGTTCCTTTAAACCCTTTATTTTGCGGTACTGATAAATTAGGAACGGGAGTTAATGCCATATCAAAATCACCTCTACGCTTTTATAATTTCCACGGTAAAGCCTTGTAATTCTAAGTCTCTTTTAAAATATTCCATAAGATATAATTTATTAGATTTATTGATTGTTGGAGGATTTTTTCCGCTCTTTGTAATTAATTTATGTGGAATCCCCTTAATTTCTCCTCTAAACCTTATTCCAGTTTGAACATTCAAAATATTATCCAAAGATTTTACAAGAGATTCATTATTACCGCTTACTCTGACTTGATGTTGAATATCACCTTCATTATCAATAAAGGCAAAATCTTCTCCTCTTTTTATCTTAAGAATCATTATATTTTACCTCCTACAGTTTTGGATCAATACCCATTTCTTTTAATTTATTAACTATAAAATCGTGTTTATCTTTAAAATTTCTAGCTAAAAATTGTCTATTAATGATATACATCATAAAGGCCTCAGCAAAATCTTCGGCCGGGCTAAAACATCCATAATCTGATACCGGAGCAAGTTTTCCATTATCTAACGCTGTACCCGGCGAGCTTTTCGTTAGTTCATTAAATGAACCATCAATATTCTCAATCCACCCACTAATATTTAACCATTCTTGCATTTCATGTAGTTTTTCACCTAATATGTCATATCCATAATTAGATAATGCATGACCCATCTCATGTACAGCTACTTCTGCGGCAACATAAGGTATATAATTATCATCAGTCATATCCTGTAAATAATATGCTTTATATTCTCCATCAACAACATGACTGCCAAAACCTATGTTAGGTTTTATATAGTCATATGGGCGATGTGCCTTGGCAGCTGAAATATTATAAAGCAGCACCTGAGGTTCAAAGTTAACTAGAGAACGAAAAGAAGATAAAATATTTTCCTTTTTCCCATTACTATGCATGGCTGTAGCAAAACTATCCATTACCCAAGCTCCAACAAGACCTGTATCATCTTCGTTTTCAATAAATACATTATTAAAGTCAATCCAATCATATATAACACTTGGTACTTTCTTAATTAAAGGAAGCATTTTATCTAAAATATCGCCCTTTAAAAACCCCTCTGAACCTGGGAAAAATAAGACAGGTTTATTGAGTTTAGCCGACATAAATACTGAGGCTTTTTGCAATTCATTTAAACAAGGTAAATTTGCCTTTCCCCACTCGTTAAAATCTAGCCATTTATCTTGTAAACTATAACCTTCATCTTTAATATCTTTTAAAGTTTTCCATAAAAATTTATGAAAATCTTCAATTTTTATTTTAGAGTTATCCAAATGATATTGACTTTGAGGCTCCTGTAAATAATCTAACCAATCATTTCGCCCCTCCCAGAACGATTTGCTTAATTCCTTTCCAATACCATCTGTGCTGTTAGCCAAATAATCTTGCGTAATAACAGAGGGATTCCAATAAGTATCATCTACTGCTTGTGCCTTTACTGATCCATCGCAATAATAAGAAAATTTATTACCTTTATCAGAATTGGAATTAGAATTATTGGTTGAATCTCCTAAATTTACATGAAGATTATTCAGTTTGCTTGTACTCTTAGCAATTCCCCACTCTACTTTAGTAGATTCTTTAGGTACCTCAGGTTGATATTGAGATTCATTACATTCTTCACACCAATAAGGGAACACTAATTTCTCACCTTCAGAAACATTAATAACGGGCAAAAGTACGATATTAGGAATATACCCTAATACACCATCTTCAGGATGCATGACTGTTGCGCGAGATGTATGAATCTTATTACTATACCTAGATGCATGAAAATCGTATTGATAGTAACCATATCTTAAATAATTCCATGCCCTTGGGTACTTACGAGCATATTCTTCCTCTTTCTCGGTTCCTTGTGCATTTTTGACCAGTCTTAATTCTTCACGAGTAGGTGGCATTAGATTAGGTGGAACGTTCCAACGTAAAAAATGTTCTTGATAACGTGCTCCATATTTTGTTTTTTTGATCATAACGGAATCTATTCCGTTTGATGGATGGTTTACATAATTTCTTGTGATAGGTTGTAAAATTTCAGTTTTAGTCTCTATACTATCGAAATCAAAAAATTCTCCTACTTGCCTACCTCCAAGCATAGCGATTGGTGTTTCATTTTTCGAAGATGTATTTTTAGATACTAGATTTCCAAAGAAAAAGGGAATTAAAGTCACCATATTATTTTCCCAGCTAGGAGCTGAATCTACTTTTAATGTAAAAAATGCACTTGTCTCATCAAATACACCTTTTAACTGAATTAAAGAGTCCCCCCACCAATTCGTATTAGTTCGATAATTCAACTTCCCTATGGAGGCAACTAGATCACCTGTATCTCCTTTTAATTTCATGGTAATAATTGGTGATTGTTTCATACTTTCATAGTATTCATCTTCACCGTAGTACTCTATATCCATGCTAGCCCTAAATATATCCAAACCATGATTTTCACTCATGATAGTAACTGGAGCAAGTTCACCACTAGGTGATACATAATGCGTATATCCAGCATACGTGTCTAGTGTGTATGAATAAACAGTTGTATAGTCTACAGATTTTCTATAAAAATTAGAAATCCATTCTAAGAAACCTTCTTTTTCTCTAGGAATATCTTTAGTGTTAATTTTCACAGCCCCTGTTGACTGTGCGAATGCTAAATACTCATTATCCCACCTACGCATAATCATATGCCGAGTGATGCATAACATACCTTCTCGAGATTCAAAAGGGGGTAGATATCCCTTTTCTCCTTTTACAAATAACCCTTTTTCAAAAGTGATTTTATATAGATCTACTTTTGGAACTTGATTGTTAAAATTCTGCCACCAGTAATTACCTGATTTATCTTTAAATCTTCTAAATACTTTATCAAACATATCATCTAAAAAATTATCGTGTCTTAATGTTTCCTCTACCCAAGGCATTTATATCCACCTCTCTTATTTGTTGGGATTATCCCTTAAACATTGAAAGTTTATCCAAACATATTTCGATTGCCCACCTTTATTATCAAAGCGGAATGTAATTGGGGTACCTGCTTTTACTGTTTTCACAGCCATTAAATAAGCACCTTCTGGTAAATCCTTCGTATAAATTTCATCAAATACGTAGTTATTTTTATGATCATCTCCAATAAACAAACTCCAATTATCAAAGGAATGATATCTAGATGCTCCTACAGCTACGGAGACCAGCTCAATATCAAAATCAGGAATAAATTGAATATCAAAGTGCCCTAAAGTACCTAGTACCTCTAAAATTTTCCCCTTTATATAAGGAACTGTTTTGGTAGGCATAAATGGATAATCTAAACGTCCACCACCCAATCTACCTACTCTATCTATTTCCCCTCCAACTACTACATTTGCTCCAAAACTCATGTAGGACCTCCTCTCTAAATTTCATCTGTTATCTTTGGTCCGAGTTCCACATTAACATCTACAGGAGACGATGGATTATATCCATCAGACCAACCATCTGGAGAGATTTCAATTTCTTCATTAGATGCATATCCTATTTCTGCATAGTCTACATAATCCTCTACTATCACTTCTTCATAATTACTATATTTACCGTTATAAAAATCAGATGGATTTTCATATTTAGACGGCATAGAATCTTCTTCGATTTCGTCCTCACTCCAGCCCCATTCCGAGTCAAAATACATGAGTTTAACCTTTTTAAAATTACCGTAATCATTTTCCCTTATAATCTTTGCAACAACTTCTTGGGATTTACCAAACCACTCTGTTTTTATAGAAACTTCTGTAATCATAATATTGTTGATGTACTCATAATCTTGAATTTCATCAGATACAGATGGATTGAGCCCACGGACTAAAGAAATTTTATCTAATGCACCATTTCGATAAATAATTCGGATCTCTTTAATTACATGATTAGCTATTGAATTTTCTGTTTCCCTTATGACTTCAAATGACTCTACTTGCCATTGAGAAGAATTCAATGTTGTTACACCATTGTCGTTATCATTATTGAATAGCGGACTAGTAAAATGGTGTCTTGTTCCCTTTCCTTGATTAACTTTTCTATTGATCATATCAAGTATTGGATATACATCATTTACGTTCATATGGCTCTTTTGCGCCATTTTCCCACCTCGCTTTCCATAGCATTATAAGAAAAAACAAGGAGATTCCTAACGTTCTGTAGGAATCTCCTTGTTTTTTTAGCTATAATAATTCTCTTTGTCATGCCAAGTAAATTCTAGGAAATTTAACATACCTTCCTTATTTCCAACAAGTCGGTTCCCTTTTATGACATAATACCCTGCATTAGAAGTATTACTATCATAAACATAACAACCATCTAATAACTCTATCATTGGATTTCCTTTAACAACGGCATTAAAAGTACGGGCTTGTCTTTTCATATCAAAAAATAATTTGTTCGAGATATCCTCTTTGGTTCCTCTTGCATTTGAACCAAATCGCTCATCAATCCAATCAGCAACAATCTTAGCCGTTCTCATATTACCCTTTGTAGATATAAGAAGATCTTTATCTACAAAATGCTCAATTTGCCCACCATTACCAACAATAATAAGATGATTACGTATACGAGAATGGTCAATAGAAGTAGAAAGAGAATATAAATTCTCACCATCTATAAATGACCATTTTGCCTCACTTGCATTAATTTTACGGATATTTTCCAATCTAAATGTTCCATAACGATCACAGTAAGAGCGATACATAATATCTCCAATCACTTCATGAACCGCATCAGATGCTCTTGTACCTTCTAAAAAATCTATCGCCTGTACATAAGGATTTTTATAACCTTGTGCATCTTTTACAGTTGCTATATCTTTTTCGACATATTGTTGACTTTTAGTATCCCAGACGACTGCCTTTTTCCCACCTCTATCGATATCAATATAATACGTTTCTTCAATAATCGCATCAGCATATCTCAAATCATCTTCATGGATTCTCCATCCAATCATTCCTGCCTCATTTACGATATTATGAATAATAGATGATTTAACCCACATGGTTACTGGTTGTTTTTCATCACCATGTATCTCGTCTCTACGAGGAAAAGTTAGAACCCTATCAAAAACATGTTCTTCTAACATATCGTACATATCTACACAATTAATAGTAATTGTTTTTTCATCAGAATTTTGCTCAATCTCTCCCCTTATACGTCCTGTAAAAACTCTTACTAGGTTTTCACCATAGCCTGCATAAATACGTACTGGGGTAGCTTCACTTAACACATGCCTGATTGCACCATTCTCATAATATGACATCTCTGCTTCTCTTAAATTATCAGGGAAGATATTGGCTCGTTCATATGTAGGAGAATAAATACCATGTTTATTGTCTAAAGTAATTCTTGCAGTTGCGACTCTGGCGTCAAAATGGCTATTTATCTCCCACTGTAATACATCTTGGTCTACTGTAAAGGTTTTATCGTATACAAATGCCCCTGTATCAACCCATACATCACGTTTACGAGCCTTAATTCTTTCATCAACATATTGTGCACCGTATTGAGTTTCAATTTCCACTACCTTAAAGCATTTTAGTCCAAATACAGCCTCACCACTTACATTATTTAAGGAGAAATCTAATATATGTGAATTGGTCCCTTGTATATCACTTGCAACCCATTTTGCATAAACTGGAGGTTCATATGTAGGTTGTGTTGTATTGTTCTCTTTTGTATATCGTTTTACAATCATTCCGTCATATGTAACCGTTACGGAATCTCCTTCTTTAAGATCTGCATAGAAAGCATATTCATAAAATCCATCTGAAGAGAAGTTATGTTTATATCCAAAATCTTCAACTGCTCCTTTGGCAATATTCTCATTAAAACCTAAATACTTTTCACCTGTTGACCAAGCTGTAAAATGGGTTATGTTCTCTTGTCCATGCCAATTCCCATCCAGATTTGCATCCTTATCAAAGCACTTATTAAACTTAATATTTTGGGTAATGGTCATTTGGGGTGGTGGTTGACTAACACCACTTCCATTTCCTGTACTATTATCATTTCCGCCCGTATTACCGCCTCCATTATTATCTTTACCGCTTGGTGCTACTCCTAATTTTTGAGCACCTGTTAAAACAGGATATGGATCAATATGATTATTTCCACCATAAATCCATTCACCTTTCCAAATTTCAAAGTGTAAATGGGCGCCATAAGATTGACCTGTATTTCCGACTTTCCCTAAACGTGTTCCTGGAGTAACTAAATCACCTTTTCGAACCTGTAAAGAATTATTTTGCATGTGGGCATAAACTGTCATATATCCATTATCATGTTGAATCATTACACAATTACCATAAGATGTACTTTTATAAGCCTTATGTACATGTCCAGCCCAAGCCGCTACTACCCACATACCATTAATTTTACCTTGGGATGTATGTATAATATCAGTACCCTTATGCCCTGAACGTGCACTCCCGCCCTTATGTTTCATATGGTGTGAAGATACTTTCGCACCATTTCCAAATGAAATTCCTTCAACAGGAAAAGTAGCACCGGATAACGCACTAGAGCTTGCATTATGAACTTCTTTCCTTTGTTCCTCAATTGTATAAATCTCAGCTTTCTCACAACCACAGTCTTCTTCCTTCTTGGAAACATTTAGATTTGTAGAATGCTTTGGAAACAGATTTTTATTAATAATAGAACCAGATTCTTTACAATGCCATTTTTTTTGACTAGATTCACCAATAATTCTATCAAAATAGCTTTTCACAAGTTTTTTCCAGTTAGGTCCATCTGCTGACCATTTCCACTTTTTATATCCTTTATCTCCACCTTCATGGAAATAATCAACATCACTAGCATCCATATATCCATTGGAAATTTTTGCGTATCTGCTCCTCATTGCTTCGGAAAAACGTTTTGCAGCATACTTCGCTTGGGTATCTATCCCTTTATATTGAGGATCGCATGAACCCGGGCAACCATATCCTACTATATAACTTCCTTTTTCAGGTTTCCCTTGTCCCAATGTTCCAAATCCTGTTTCATGCTTTGCTACAGCTAATAGAAAGAAATAAGCAACATTGGGACACTTATAATGTTTTACCCATTTATTTAAGGCACATTTAATATACTCAAATCTATCCCCTGATTCTCCACCTTTTGTAACAGAACTTGGCTCAGCACCTGCTACTGGTGTTGTTAAAGTTGCCTCTGCTGCCTGATGCACAATAGATGCTTCTCGAATTCTGTCCCAAACTTCAAACTTATTTTTCATTCCTGGTACATAGGCCATTTTGTCAAATTCAATAATAACCCTAGGTTCATGACCTAAAGCATTAACTTTTCTCATTACGTCATTTAACAACTGAGGCGCAGGAGTTCTATGATCAAATACGTTCGGCATACCTTATTCCCCCCTATCTAAATCTTTCTAGTGCCCATTCTGTAAATCTATGTAAATATACAATTGCTTCAGCTCTAGTTACACATACCTCAGGTTGAAAGGAATCATCTGCGTAAAGTGGAAATACATAACAACCATCATTAAATTTTTCATCTAATATATTTAAGACTGATTCGGCATACCATTTTCCTACAATTTTATCTTTATCTTTAATGTATCTCTCCGTTTGCTTAATTGTATTATTCACATATCCTCTATCTGTATATCGATTATAAATATTCATTCTTAAACGTTGTAACAAAGTAAAAAACTCTCCTCTATAAATCGTTATATCAGGAAAGAATCTATCATTATAGAGTGCGCAACTTGACATAGGGACAACTTTTTCTCCCTGCCTATTTTTGATTTGAGCACCCTTTTGATAATTGTAATTCACATAAATAGGAAACTGATTTAAATTATAAGATACATAAAGATATCCATTAATTATAGTAAAACAGTCTCGTTTAAATCCTAACGTTCTTGTAAGTGCATCTTGTATGGATTCGTCTTCATTTACATCTACATGTATTCTCTTTAACTTCTTGTTCATGCAAACTGCTATTTCATTTAAAGAGTAAGTGATATCAAATACGTAATTATTTGCTTTTTCTAACTTTTTTGCCGGATAAGCCAAAGAGCATCCGCTCATCAAAGGATAAATCTGACAGTTTTCAAGAGTATGATCTCCTTCATGTATTTCCACTACCCCAGATAAAAGAATACTAACTTCTCTTCCATTGGTTAACGGATAACCAATATGTATAAAATTATCCTCAAGTTTAGATGGGAGTGTAGGCACCCCATCAATATAAACAAACACCATTTCCCTAGAATCAGGTTTATATCCGCTTACTTCAAACTTGGTTTGTCCCTCTGTTGAAGTAAAATTATGAACCTGACGTGACTTGCCACCAATAAATTGGTTATAGGTTTTTCCACTAAATAAGGTTTCTTCTTTTTTTGCATCAATAAACATACTATCTGTTTCTAATACTGCACGATAAAACCAATCCTTTGGACCCACATCTAACCATCGCTTTGGCATTTTTAATACCCCCTCAATATCTTTTCGATGTATTTAAAAGTCCTTGTCATATAGGATGCCGTTTGAGCCCTTGTAATCCAAACTTCAGGTTGAAAATATTGTACAGGTGTTCCATCACTAGCATAAGTAGTGATAAGGCCCCTTTTTTGCATTTCATCTATATACGTTTGCGCCCAATGATTTTCAATATCTATAAAAGGATATTGATGACGATATTCGAAATCTTGTTTTCGAATTAACATAAGGTTTACAGTAATGATATATTTCGTCTCAAATTCTGCTGTTTTAATATCTAAATCACCATTAACAATCCCTAAATAAATCGTGCCTTTTTCATCATAGTATTTGTGTTCTGCACCAATAAACTGCAGCCAATCTGCAAATTCCTCTTTGCTCGCAAATAAAAATTGAATGGTAGTAGAATAATGAGAAGTCCCTTTCCCTACCAATCCTGCAGAAGATTGAATATTTTCGTTTATATGGGATTTTAATACTGGCGTTGGTGGCTTATAATCGCCAGTCATACGCCCCCTTACTTGTACAAAACGAATCCCGTTATCATAAAATAATTTACGTTTAAATACATCATCATTTGATTTACTTGGTTTTTGTTGTGCCATTTAATCACCCCTTAGTATTATAAGAAACCCCACCTAATAATTAGATGGGGTTTTGTAATTAGAATGTTGGATATCCCCAAGGGGCTGAATTTAACTGATTTCGTAGTGGTGTTGTTCTACCTTGTGCTAACCCTTTTCCTAAATTCATTCCAAGATTCGCTAACTGTTGACTAGAAGTTTGTCCAGTTACATTAGGTAAAGTAATATTGACATACATATCTCCTGATTGAACACTAAAGTTTGAATGTGTACCTTTACTTGTTAGATAATCATACTGAGACATAACCTGTACGCCTTCAGGAAGATTAAACGTTCCACCCATTTGTGCTCTTAACTCTTGGTGGATACCAATCTGTGCTTGTAAAGATTGCTTTGTCAATTCTCGAATATCTTTCATGATTTGTTCGTATTCAGATGAACCTTCTTCAAACTTACCACTATTTCGCTCTGCAATTCTTACCGCTAAGGTCTTATCTATAAGTGATTTACGATCTTGTAATTCTCTTACTCTTAGGTCACGTGCTAAGAAACTATCATCTCCTATACTTGGTCCAAAGTTCACACGTTCCTGCATGTACTTAATTTCCAAATCATCCATATTATTACCGAAATCATGTCTCCAAGCTGTAAGCCTTTGTATCCTTAAATTTTTAACTTCTAATTCAGCACTTGCGATTTGTTGACTCAATCCTTGAATAGTATCTTGTAACTGACCATCTGGATCTGCTAACTGTTGGGATTGCAGATTTGCCAGTTTACTTTTCATTTCTCCAATCATTGATTGGCTTGAAACAATCTGTGAATCAATATAAGTAGGACTCTCTGTGTTCATGCTAATAGCATTTAATGTATCCTTATACTGTTTCTTAGCCTGAGCTCTAGAAAACCCTTTCTGAGTGTCGTTAACATAAAATTCTGTTTTAATACGTTGTGCTTCAATTTGTTTTTTCTTATCTTCTAATTCAAATTCTTTTCTTAATTTATCTTCTTTATCCTTGTTACTTTCCACAGATTCTTTAACCTTTTGATATCCGAGAGTTTCAATTTTTTCACCAGTTTCAGGATCAGTGGTATAACGTTTTCCCGACTTATCCAATTGCTCCAATTCTTTCTCTCGTTCTCGGATAAATTTATGAAGCTCTTCCATTTCATTTTTATATGCTTCGCGCTCTTGTTTAATACCCTGTATACGAAGTTGCATATAATTTAACGAATCTGTTTTACCACCATTTTGAAGAAAATCATTTAACTTTAACTCATTTTTGCTGCTAACGGATTTCTGTCCATCCTGAATTCTATTTTTTATATCTTCAAAAGCAAAATAGTCATATTGACCATCTGCTATCATTTTATTTTCCCATGCTTTACGTGCTTTTTCAGCTGCCGCCCTACGCATGTTTTCTTCTGATTCTGATATAGCATCATTTTTATACTTTTCAATGAATTCTTCTTTTTGTGCTTTCTGTACTTTTGCATACTCACCTGATTCATCAAGATATTTTCTAGTCAATCCTTTTTTATCTATTTTTTCATATATTCCATTATAACCTTTATCTTTTGCTTCTTTTTCACGTTTTTTATTCTCGACCGTAACAGCTTTATCAAGGTCTCGAGTACCATATTCTTTTTCCATCCAAGCTTTAAAATTCGTTCGGAAATTCTCTCTATCTCCCAGCCCTACAGCAGCACTTTCTCCAAAGATAATTTGCTTTAAACTTCCATAACCTATTTTCGTACTATCAATCAGGAAGGGAATACCCCCCAATAACCCCCCTGTAGGCTTTGTATTAATGCTTTCTAAATATGCATCTGCAGATCCAGTCGTCTTATTTTCCATTTCTTGTAATTTTAATTGTTTTTCAGATAACATACTTTGATTAGAATAAGTTGTTAACAAGTCGCCAATCATTAATGAAGCTCCCAATTGTTTTGCAAAACTTAAAATATTTTTCCCAAGTCCCATTATTGCTCCACCAGCACCTCTTGCACGCTGAGGAATAGTATCGATAAGATCGAGAAACCCTTTCATTCTATTCTTAGATGTTCCTTCAGCTTCATCAGTTACCTTTTTTACGGCGCTTGATAAATCCCTGTACGCAGTGGTACTTTGTCTTGTTTGTATAGTAGCCTTTCGGTTACTAGCCTCATATTCATCGAGTGCCTTATTAAGTCCATCCATATTATTTATTGATTTGCCTACACTTTGATAGTTTTGATCTAGATAGGTCTCAAATCCAATACGTTTTTGATCATCCATTTGAGCCAAACGACCAGCCGTTGATTTTTGATTCTCATTCATACTGTCAAAGTTAGTCCTATTTGATAAGGTATTTACTAAATGCTCTGAGAAATTTGTGGTAAAAACGTCTGTTAATAATTTACTTTGGGTAAGATTGCGAGCATTATAGGCTGAACGAGTATGTAATTCATCAGCTGTTAATTCTTTCTTTTCACCCTTATAATAGCCTTTAGATTCATCCATGATGCTAAGAAAATCGGCCATATTTTCAGCTTTTCCACCATGATCTTTTACATATTCTTTTATCTCATTCTTTCTATCCTCTTTTAAATTTGCTAATTCTTCAAAATAACTTTTTAACGTATCATTTTTCATAGCCGCACGATAGAATTTTTTGTTATTTACTTGATTACGTAAATCTTGGCTCTCCCCCAAAACATGATCATTTAAAAAACCTACCGCTCCGTCCACTTTACGATTTGTAAAAGATGTACCACCAAAGAATTTGTTTTCCATAGTGGCTTTCTTGTAATGCTCTTCATAATTACTCAATTGACCTAATCGTTTGACTCCATGAATAGCACCAAAACCTACCAAGGCATTACCTAAAATCGTAATTAACTGCGCAAATAGCCCTGCATGTTTCTCCATTCCCTGGGCTAAGTTTGTAATAATTTTTGCTAAAGTTTGAATCTCTGGATTTAGCGCATCTAATACTGACACTAATGCATTATTAACAGATACCCCAGCTCTTTCCATTGTCACTGAAGGTGATTTCATCGTTACCGCAATCATTTCTTGAAGGCGTGCAGGATCTTTTTTAAATTCATTAATTTCTTGCTTAATTTTCCAATACGATAAATCCTTACTGTTATTTATCCCCGCTTTATGCATGGTCTCTAAAAAGGACATCAGTTTTGGTGGCTGGTTTGCCCCACCTTCTCCATACAGAATGGATTTTACTTTATCTTCTCCAATATATTTATTTTTGCTTGCTTTCGCAGTGTCTGATAGGATATCAATGAAATTCCGACGTACTTTCATACCACTTTCATTTTTTTCAAATACCTTTACACCATAATTTTCTAATTGTTTAGAAACAGATGGTAAAGTAATACGCTCTGCAATCGTTTTTAAGGCTGCACCTGCATTCTCCCCTGTTTCTCCTGAAGTTTGAATAGCTAATGCATTTAAAGTCACTGCATCTTCTGCATTCACTCCCACTGAATGGAGTGCTGTACCCGATTTTGACATAGCCTTCATAATATCTTCACTGTTCGCTTTAGTTTGACTCGTAGCAACAGCAAAAGAGTTAACTACTCCATCCAACTCCCAGACAGATAATTTAAACTGTGCCATAATTGTCTGTAATCCTGGAGCAATTGTTTCAACTAAGTCTGATTTGTTATCTAAGCGATAAACCTTAGAAGCTTGATCAACAAATTGTCGTGCAGATTGTTGATCTCCTGTTACATTTGATGCTATACCAGCTACCTTAGACATTCTTTCATAATCAATACCGTAAAGAGTGGATAAATCACGTACATTATTCATTAGATTTCCAGTATCATTATCTAATTTTAGCCAATCTGTATTTCCATTTTTGTTTTTATATTCTGGTTTCAAAGAGAAGTTTTGTGTAATCTTTAACTGTTCTAACTGAGCAATTTTAAAGGTTTCCATTGCTTTAGATATTGCAGCCATCGGATCTAGCATTGAGCCCGAAGCAAGGCTCCTAACTTTTTTGGTAACCGCTCCAGCCATTCCAAACCCATCAAAAGGATTGTCTTGTTTTGTGGATTTACTTGTACTAGAATCGCTATTATTTGTATTACTATGACTTGATCCACTTGAGTTATTTAAAGGATTAGCACTATTTCCTGCAATAAAGCTTAACTGTCTATTACTATTCGCCTTTTGAGGGTTAGTATTAATTTCTAGAATTTCATTTCTTATATGTGCAAACTGCTTATCAACGGACTCCTTGATTTTTTTAATAATTTGCTTATTCAGCTTGTTAATTTCACTAGTTAAATATTGCGTAATATTAGAATGAGGTTCAAAGTCCACAGCTCTTACTGATTGTTTCATTGACATCATTATTTTATTTGTTCCTGCAGTTAATTTTTTATTAATTGTATTTTCCATACCCTCAAACTGCCTTTTTAAAGCATATCCTCTTAGAGATCCTCTATCCACAGAATGAAAAGTATGAGCTAACTCGGCTGGAGAAACACCTAAATCATTTGCAATATACCTTTGAAGTTGTTTAGATATATTTTTCATAGGTACTTCTACAGATTTGAGATCAATCTTTTGCAGCCCTCCTCGTATGCCTTTTATATAATTTTCTATTAAACTATCAATACGCTTAGCTGTTTTTATAATCTCGCTATCAATGCTATTCTCCTCGCTAATAACACCCTCGAAATCAAATTTTATAGAATCTTTTATTTTCCCTCTTACTTTTTTCGTTAATTCAGATAAATCTTTCGATGAAATTGTGAATGTCTGTCCTTCAATAGCAACCTCAGGGTTCAGTAAAATAGGTTTTAATTGATTTTTAATACTTACTAAAATTTGCTTAACCGTTCCCTTAGAAATATCTAATTTAAGTCCACTCAAGTTATCTGCATTTACTAAATCCCCCCCATTTTCGCGAATGGAATTTACTAATTGTTTAATTTGATTACTAATTAACTTAGAAATTTCTTTATTAATTTTATTAAATTCATCTTTTCCAACTGGTACTACGCTATTATTCATAGCAGAATCCATATTAATGTTTATATTTTTGATCATCTTTACAATCGTTTTATTTAACTCTTTATCTACTTTAGACATCAATTGTTGAACGGTTTCTTGTTTAATACTTAAAGGTGCTGTCCCAACTGAAGATAAAGTAATACCATTTGCCTGGACGATATTATTTAATTCTTGCTCAAGTTTTGCTCTAAGGTTACTTCCCGCTGCCTTAGATGTCTGAGCCGATAACGAAGATAAAGAGCTTTTCATAGTATCTATACGTTTTTCTATACTACCAAAACGATGATCTAGCTGTTCCAACTGTACTCCAAACTCTTTCATATTTTTTATTGACTTATCAAACTCTAGTGCAATAGTAGCACCAATATTTTGATTATTGACTGTCACTTATTTCACCTTCCTTTTACATAATAAAATCCCGCCCTATCCTCAAATAAAAAGGAAGGGCAGGATTATTTATTAGAGAATACCTGCTAACCACTCCATGTCATCAGCATTTGCAACCTCATATCCGTCAATTACTTCTTTTCCATCACTATGTTTTAGATTATCCTGTTCGGTAGCTTGAGCTGAACCGCCCCCAAATAACCCAGTGAAGGACATTGAATGTACCTTAACTGTAAACTCTATATGCTTATGGCATTTCTTTAAGTAATAGTTTAACTGAGGTAATGTCAAATCCCATATATCCTGTTTTTTCATCCCCAGGTAGTGACCTAAGTTAAAGAAAATTTCTGCCCAATCAACGTAGGCATTTTCGTCATATTCTTTTTCTTCTTCCTCAGAGTCTATAAAGACTTTTTTAAGCCATTAAGTCCAATCATAATATCTATAATTTCTTTAGCTGTTACAATATCAATATAATCCCCTAAATACTGAGCTGAAATTTCTTTATAATACGGTTTAAAGCCCATCAATAGGACCTCTAATAGTTCATCATAACTATCATTACCTGTTTCATCTGCAATTAAATTAGCAATAATGACACCTGTATCAATTGTATTCAACTTTTTCATTAGGTTTTTAGCATCTTTTAATCCTAAAGGAGGGATAGCATAGGTTTTCCCATCACGTAATGTTACCTTTTCATCCTCTTCGAAGAATACTTTTTCAATAAACTCTGATTCCTGCTTAGTCAACTTTACTTCCTCTTGTTTATTAGGTTCTTGCTGTTCAACCTTCTCCTCTGCTTCCTCTACAAGAGTAGGTTCCTCAATAGCTTCTTCTCTACTTGGAATTGCTAAATTACGTTCACTCATTTAATCTCCCCCTATATTACTCTATTACCCCTTATTAAATTTAAAGAGGACGCAAGGAAGGGGATCACCTAAACGACCTCGTAACTAATATAAGAATTTATGTGTTAAATGTAACAACCTTACGAAAAAAGGTTTAAGCGATAGATGTTTTTATAATCCATTCTCACCCTCATCTAAAATGTTTAAAAATGAATTAATAAAAAAAGAGGATACATAAGTATCCTCTTCTCTAATTAACAAACATCGCCACTTTTTTCGATTTGATAACGCTTAATAGAACCTAAACGACTGTCTGTACGTTCCCCATCAATAACTGTAAGTGTAATACTGTGAGTCGCTGCTGTTTGTCGTGCTGTGTCTAATGTAAAGTTAGATTTCACTCGGCAAGAATATAGTTCAACTTGGTAACCTTGAATGCTACCATCCATTTGTTCAAAATGTCCATCATGAACAACAGATACTGTAAGAGGGAAATCACGAGAACCAATTGCCATTACATCTACAACCTCTGGGCGCTTGTAGTTCACATAAATTTGCTCTCCTTCAAGATAATCATTAAACTTAATCTCCCCTGTAGAAGGATCAATTGTATACTCACCTTTTGCAGGATTAGTTGTTACTTTTTTAAGTAATTTATTCTCTTTTACTAATCTTACAGATACATGCTCTGTCTTAGAAGAAGCTGAACCTAAAGATCCACCAAATAGAGGATTCTTAAGAGTCACTAGTCCACCTTTAACATCATGACGTTCTTCTAATACCCATACGAAACCATCAGGATCGATAGATGATGATGCTACAGGATAATAAACTACTACAGTATCACCTTCAACCGCACCACCTTTTAGTGTTACAGCTGATCCATTTACTGTAATTGCTGATTCTGGTACAAATGAACCTGCAACTTGGTTGAAAATCTGTACTTTAGGTGCTCCACTACCTGTTAATACTGGACTAGATAATTTAATAGAAACAGGTTCAGTATCGCCAGCAATAGTTACTGTTTCATTTTTCAATTCATAAGCTAATCCGCTAACTCCTTCTCGAAGTTTTGCCCCTAACACAAGACGTACCATGTTTAAATCAAATTTTGCATCCTCTGCAGTAATATCAATTACCTTTTTACGTAGTAGTGTATCAATAGGTGCTGAAGAGTCTCCCCCTTCAATATCAACCATATCCAATTGTACATCAAGACGCATATTCGCCATATGACCTAGTGTGATTAATTCATCACACCCTGGAATTTTAGCCATAAATTTACCTGCACCTTTAATAATCATTTTCTTATTCTTACTGTTAAACTTGTCAAATTGTGACATTAACTACACCCCTCAATTTCAAAAATAAATTCAAATCTAGTGAAATACTTATAAGAGTGTTCTATTTCACTTGCAACCTCTGCAGATCCTACATACTGACCCTTGAAAAATACTCCTTTAAATAACTGCAGAGATTGATTATCGAATAATTGATTTATTCTATCTGCAAGGTCTAATGCCAATTCCACATCATCATTTGTGTAGATATCGAAGTCAAATGTTACCACATGAATATTATTGTTTCGTTCCTTTTGAACAAATGACTTGTAAAATGCAATTAAAGGAATTTGGTTATTTAGTGCCTCTTTAGGAGACATACGCTTTTGTATGTGCATTTCATTTTCCATATCTACTGTAATATTATTAAGACCCATACAGTTACGTATTACACTATCTTCTCTCAATGTCTTATGTATGCAAGCATAAACATCAGTGATACGTGGAAAGAACAACTCATCACACCCTCTTGTAAGTATTTGCAGTAACAATATAAGAAAATCACAATAAAAATTTAACATCACTTAGAATAAATTTAGTCAAACTCTATCTCACCCCATAATTACTCTTAACGAAATTGATTTTTACACTTAGATTCTATCAAACTCTCACGTACATTCTTAACTATTGAATTGAAATGATCAGAGATTTTCTTATTTATTCTTCAATTAACAAATTAACAATTCTATTAAGAGG
>NZ_JBEUTW010000025.1:0-53371 GCF_040492675.1 Bacillus sp. AP50 | reverse complement strand
ATAAAGTGAAACTTTAATCATTGAGGTTTTCCTCATCCCCATTAATTATTAGCCCTCACCAAGCGGATTTGTACGGGATAAACAAGATAGGTGGTGAACATATGCCCAAAAAAGTTCTCATTTTTTGTGATCCTGGGATTGATGATACGATGGCTCTCCTCTTAGCATTCTTTATCGATGAAATAGAAATCGTCGGTATCGTTGCTGATTACGGCAATGTTCCAAAAAAAACGGCCGTAGAAAATGCTCATTTTTTTAATAACGAAACAAAGAATAGAAATATCAAGATATTCGGTGGTTCAGAACGTCCCCTTACTGGTGCCCCACCTGCGTTTTTTACGGATGTACATGGGAAACAGGGGCTCGGTCCAATTATTCCAAAGGTGAATGTGACTAACGGAGAAATGGAGAATTTTTTTGAAGTCATTCCTCTTATTGAACAGTATAAAGATGAATTAATCATTGTGAGTTTAGGAAGACTTACCTCCCTAGCAATTTTGTTTATCATGTGCAAACAGTTAATGAAACAAATTAAATCTTACTACGTAATGGGCGGTGCCTTTTTACATCCTGGTAATGTTACCCCTATTTCCGAAGCAAACTTTTATGGCGATCCTACTGCCGCTAATATAGTCCTTCAATCCGCAGTTAACATGTACATATACCCATTAAACGTCACTCAATACTCCATCATTACACCAGAAATGGCAGAATACATTGAGGCAAAAGGAAAAGCTCCACTTGTCAAACCGTTATTTGATCATTATTACTACGGATATTATAAAGACGCCCTACCACATTTAAAGGGGAGCCCCTTCCATGACACAATGCCAATACTCGCTTTATTTGATAACTCTATGTTCACGTATCATAAATCACCTATTGTTGTCATGACAGAATCCTCTGCACAAGGAGCAAGCATAGGGGAATTTCGCTCTCTAGTGAACCAGAAGCCATTTATTGATTGGCCGGTTCATCAAATCGCAATTGATTTTGACTATAACCGCTTCTTCAAACATTTCATGTCACTTATGACGGGTGAACAATTTTAGCATAAAAAAACAGACCGTGATTTCTCACGGTCTGTCGTTTATTTTCTACAATTATCGTTTGATGTTATAGAAAGATTTGATACCATCGTAAACAGCGATTTCGCCTAGTTCGTCTTCGATGCGTAATAATTGGTTGTACTTAGCAATACGGTCAGTACGGCTCATAGAACCAGTTTTGATTTGGCCAGCGTTAGTTGCAACTGCGATGTCAGCGATTGTAGCATCTTCAGTTTCACCAGAACGGTGAGATACAACTGCTGTGTAACCAGCACGTTTAGCCATTTCGATAGCTTCGAAAGTCTCAGTTAAAGTACCGATTTGGTTAACTTTAATTAAGATTGAGTTAGAGATACCTTTTTCGATACCTTCAGCAAGTTTTTGAGTGTTAGTTACGAATAAATCATCACCAACTAATTGTACTTTATCACCGATACGCTCAGTTAATAATTTGTGACCATCCCAGTCGTTTTCGTCTAAACCATCTTCGATAGAGATGATTGGGAAGTCTTTGCAAAGCTCTTCATAGAAATCAACCATTTCTGCAGAAGTTAAGCCAGTACGGCCCTCGCCTGCAAGGTCATATTTACCAGTTTCTTTGTTGTAGAACTCAGAAGAAGCAACGTCCATTCCTAAGAATACGTTCTCGCCAGCTTTGTAACCAGCTTTTTCGATAGCTTCGATGATTACTTCTAAAGCTTCACGGTTAGAACCAAGGTTTGGAGCGAATCCACCTTCGTCACCTACTGCAGTGTTAAGACCTTTGTCATGTAATACAGCTTTAAGTGCATGGAATACTTCAGCACCCATACGGATTGATTCTTTGAATGTTGGAGCACCAACTGGTAAGATCATGAACTCTTGGAAGTCAACGTTGTTATCAGCGTGAGAACCACCGTTGATGATGTTCATCATTGGAGTTGGTAATTGTTTTGCATTGAATCCACCAAGGTAACGGTATAATGGAAGACCTACGAAGTCAGCTGCTGCGTGAGCTACTGCCATAGATACACCAAGGATAGCGTTAGCGCCTAGTTTACCTTTGTTTGGAGTGCCATCTAATTCGATCATAGCACGGTCGATACCAGCTTGGTCAGTTACATCGAAACCAGCGATTTCTGGAGCGATAATTTCGTTAACGTTGTTTACTGCGTTAACAACACCTTTACCAAGGTAACGAGATTTGTCACCGTCACGTAATTCTACTGCTTCGTGCTCACCAGTAGATGCACCACTTGGTACGATAGCGCGTCCGAAAGCGCCGCTTTCTGTGTAAACTTCTACTTCTACAGTTGGGTTACCACGAGAGTCAAGGACTTCGCGAGCATAAACATCAATAATTGTTGACATAATAAATTCTCTCCTTTTTATATAAGCAAATTATTTAATAATTGTTTTACCTGTCATTTCTTTCGGTTGTTCCACATTTAAAAGTGTAAGCATTGTTGGAGCGATATCTCCTAAAATACCACCTTCACGAAGCTCTACATCATTTTTTGTAACGATGAAAGGAACCGGGTTAGTTGTATGAGCTGTCATAGGACCGCCATCAGCAGTTAACTCCTGATCAGCATTACCATGGTCAGCAGTAATAAGTGCTACACCATCTTTTGCAAGAATCGCTTCTACAACTTTTCCTAAACATTCGTCAGTTGCTTCTACTGCTTTAATTGTTGGTTCCATCATCCCAGAATGGCCAACCATATCACAGTTCGCAAAGTTAAGAATGATAACATCATGTTTATCATTTTCGATTTCATTTACTAAAGCGTCCGTTACTTCGTAAATGCTCATTTCAGGTTTCAAGTCATACGTTGCAACCTTTGGTGAGTTAATTAAGATACGTTCTTCTCCTGGGAATTCAGCCTCACGACCACCGCTAAAGAAGAATGTAACGTGCGGATACTTTTCAGTTTCCGCGATGCGAAGTTGCTTTAATCCCGCTTGCGCAACAACTTCACCTAAAGTGTTATCAAGGTTCATTGGCTTGAATGCCACGTAACCATCTACAGTTTCACTGAAGTGTGTCATACATACGAATTCTGGAATGTGAGGTACTTTTTCACCACGATCGAACTCACGGAAGTCTTCGTTTGTAAATACACGAGCAATTTGAATTGCACGGTCTGGACGGAAGTTATAGAAGATAACTGCATCATCATCATTGATTGTTGCAACTGGCGTGTTATCTTCGTTAACAATTACAGACGGCAATACGAATTCATCATAGATACCGTTAGCATAAGAGTCTTCTACACACTCTTCTGCTGATTTATAAGTAGGGCCTTCACCATTCACCATAGCACTGTAACATTTTTCTACGCGATCCCAACGCTTGTCACGGTCCATAGAGTAATAACGACCAGAGATAGTCGCAAATTGTCCTACTCCTGTTTCTTTAATTACTTCATTCGTTGCATCGATATAACCTTTTGCTGTTTGTGGTCCAACATCGCGGCCGTCTAAGAATGCATGGATATAAACTTTCTCCACGCCTTCTTTTGCTGCTAAGCGAAGAAGAGCAAACATATGGTTCATGTGACTGTGCACACCACCGTCAGAAAGTAAACCGAATAAATGAAGTGCAGTACCTTTTTCTTTTACGCTTTTAATTGCATTTTGAAAAGTTTCGTTCTTATCGAACTCGCCTTCACGAATTGCAACGTTAACGCGTGTTAAGCTTTGATATACTACGCGGCCAGCACCGATATTTAAGTGACCAACCTCAGAGTTACCCATTTGACCTTCTGGAAGACCTACTGCCTCGCCACAAGCTGTAAGCGTTGTGTGAGGGAATTTGTTCCAGTAACCATCAAAATTAGGTTTCTTAGCTTGTGCTACAGCATTCCCGTAAGTTTCTTCACGAAGTCCGAAACCGTCAAGAATGATTAAAGCTGTTGGCTTTCTCATTTTACCGCCCCCAGAAGACCTAAGAACGAAGCAGGCTCTAAGCTAGCACCGCCAACTAAAGCGCCGTCGATGTCAGATTGTGCCATATACTCTTTAATGTTTTCTGGTTTTACGCTACCGCCGTATTGGATACGAACAGCTTCTGCAGCTTCTGGAGAAACAGCTTCTGCAACAACTTTACGGATGTGCGCACATACTTCGTTTGCATCTGCAGAAGAAGAAGATTTACCTGTACCGATAGCCCAGATTGGCTCATAAGCGATAACAGTTGCTTTAACTTGCTCTTCTGTTAAACCTGCAAGTGCTTTTGTCACTTGACCTGCTACTAGATCAAATGTTTTTCCGCTTTCGCGCTCTTCTAAAGTCTCACCACAACATACGATTGGTGTTAAACCATGTTCAAATGCTGCGATAGTCTTTTTGTTTACTGACTCATCTGTTTCAGCAAACATTTCACGACGCTCAGAGTGGCCAAGTACTACATAGCCAACTTTTAAGTCGCTAAGTGCTACTGGGCTAATTTCGCCAGTGAATGCACCATTTTTTTCGAAGTGCATGTTTTGTGCACCTACTTGTAAGTCAGTTCCTTCAGTTGCTGCTACAAGGCGCTCTAAGAATAGAGCTGGAGAGCAAACTACTGCATCAACAGCTGAAGCTGCTGGGATTTGACCTTTAACTTCCTCTACGAAGCTAACTGCTTCTGATAGAGTTTTATTCATTTTCCAGTTACCTGCGATAATTGGTTTACGCATGCTTTGCACCGTCCTTTTTCTTTGGCTGCTACTTATTTGTCGTTAAGACAAACTACACCTGGAAGCTCTTTACCTTCCATGAATTCTAATGACGCACCGCCGCCAGTAGAAATGTGGCTCATTTTATCAGCCATACCGAATTTTTCAACAGCTGCTGCAGAGTCACCACCGCCGATAACAGAGTATGTATCTTCTGCATCTGCTAATGCTTGTCCTACTGCTTTTGTACCTTCTGCGAATGGAGTCATTTCGAATACACCCATTGGTCCATTCCATACAACAAGCTTAGAATTTTTAATTACATCTGCATAAATTTCACGTGTTTTAGGACCGATGTCCACGCCTTCCCAGTTAGAAGGGATAGAGTCGATACCAACGATTTTAGTTGTTGCAGTTTCAGAGAATTCCTCAGTGATTACAACATCAACTGGCATGTAGAAGTTTACGCCTTTTTCTTTTGCAAGTTGCATAAATTCTTTAGCTAGTTCGATCTTGTCGTCTTCACATAGAGATAGACCAATTTCATGACCTAAAGCTTTAACGAATGTGTAAGCAAGTCCACCACCGATGATTAAGTTATCTACTTTGTCTAATAGATGACGAATTACACCGATTTTATCTTTTACTTTCGCACCACCGATGATAGCTGTAAATGGACGTTCTGGGTTAGAAAGTGCTTTACCAAGTACATCTAACTCTTTTTCCATTAATAGACCAGATACTGCTGGTAGGTAGTCTGCGATACCTGCTGTAGAAGCGTGAGCACGGTGAGCTGCACCGAATGCATCGTTTACGAAGATGTCAGCAAGTGCTGCAAATTCTTTCGCAAGTTCTGCATCGTTCTTTTCTTCGCCCGCATAGAAACGTACGTTTTCAAGAACTAATACGTCGCCTTCGTTCATTGCTGCAACCATTTCTTGTGCAACTGGTCCGAATGCTTCGTCCGCTTTTTTAACGTCTTTACCAAGAAGCTCGCCTAAACGTGCTGCTACTGGAGTTAAACGCATTTCTTCTACTACTTGACCTTTTGGACGGCCTAAGTGACTTGCTAAAATAACTTTCGCACCTTGCTCTACTAAATATTGAATTGTAGGAAGAGCTGCACGGATACGAGTTTCATCTGTAATTTTGCCTTCTTTCATAGGTACGTTGAAATCAACGCGGCAAAATACACGCTTACCTTTTAAATCTACGTCACGAATTGATTTTTTGTTCATTGGATTTCCCTCCGACTACTAGTTAGGATTGACAAAACCCACTCAAAAGCTTAACACATTTGCTTTTAAAACGAAAGAAGAGAGAGAGGGAACAAACCCTCTCCCTCGTTTTGTCATTGATAACTTATATAATTAAGAATTAAAGACCTTTTGAAGTCATGTAAGCTGCTAGGTCTACTACGCGGTTAGAGTAACCAGTTTCGTTATCGTACCAAGAAAGTACTTTAACCATGTTACCTTCCATTACCATTGTAGATAATGCATCGATTGTAGAAGAAGCTGTACATCCGTTATAGTCGATAGATACTAATGGCTCTTCGCTGTATCCAAGGATACCTTTTAATTCGCCTTCAGCTGCTGCTTTGAATGCTGCATTTACTTCTTCAACTGTTACTTCTTTGTCAAGTTCAACAACTAGGTCAACTAGAGAAACGTTAGCAGTTGGAACACGTACAGCTCCACCGTTTAATTTACCTTTAAGTTCTGGTAATACTAATGCTACAGCTTTAGCTGCACCAGTAGATGTTGGGATCATGTTTTCAGCTGCTGCACGAGCACGACGTAAATCTTTGTGTGGTAAGTCTAAGATTTGTTGGTCGTTAGTGTAAGAGTGAATTGTTGTCATCATTCCGCGTTTTACGCCGAATTTTTCGTTTAATACTTTAGCGAATGGAGCTAGACAGTTTGTAGTACAAGAAGCGTTAGATACTACGTTGTGGTTAGCTGCATCGTATTGTTCGTGGTTAACACCCATAACTACAGTGATATCTTCGTCAGAAGCTGGAGCTGAGATGATAACTTTCTTAACTGATCCACCTAAGTGTTTCTCAGCGTCTGATTTTTTAGTGAAACGGCCAGTAGATTCTACTACTACTTCTACTCCGTAGTCGCTCCATGGTAATTGAGCTGGGTCACGCTCAGCGATAACTTTAATTTCTTTACCGTTAACAACGATGCTGTTTTCGTTAGCAGATACTTCTGCATTTAAAGTTCCGTGAACTGTGTCATATTTTAAAAGGTGAGCTAATGTTTTAGCATCTGTTAAGTCGTTGATTGCTACTACTTCTACCTCAGAGTTGTTAAGAGCTGCGCGGAATACGTTACGTCCGATACGTCCAAATCCATTAATACCAATTTTAGTCATTTGAATTTCCTCCTTGGGGGATTATATTAAAGGGTAAAACCCTTTGTTAACTGTTTTGCTGCACCTTCATCTGTAATTAGAATTGAAGTGTGCCCTTGTTTAATTACAGCCTGTATTGCTTTTGCCTTTGAAGAACCTCCAGCGACTGCAACAACATGAGATACATTTTGTAAGTCCTCTAGTTGCATACCAACTGTTCTTACTTTATGAACAACATTTCCTTCTTCATTAAAGTAGTAACCGAAGGCTTCGCCAACTGCTTCGCTTGCCTGAATCTTTAACCAATCTGCTTCTGAAGTACTTCTGCGACGTGCCATTGTTAACGCATCACCTATTCCATGAATGACGATATTGGAAGATCGAATCAACTCAAGAACTTCTTTCACGGAAGGCTCTGTCACAATAGACGCATATGCTTCGCTACTAACATGGTCTGGAACATACAATAAGCGATAATTACTCATCGTATTTTGCGCCATCTTGGCACAAATGGTATTGGCTTCTAATTCAACACCTTCTCCAATTCCACCACGTGCTGGGACAAACAGCATATGTAAATCTTTGCAATCAAGTTGCATCATGTCCGCAGCAGCAGCTAGCGTAGTTCCTCCAGCCACAGCAACGATATTATTCGCTGTCAGACGGTCTTTTATACAAGTCACACAAGCACGGCCCATCTCCAGTTTGACCCAAGGTGATTCATCACTATCACCAGGGACAACGAAAACTTCATCCAAGTCTAATGTTTCCTTAAGTTGCTTTTCTAAAACCTTTAACCCGGAAATTTCTTTCATAAAGTCTTCCAAAGCAAGAACTAAAGCTGTTCCTTCTTCTGTCAAAGTCATTCCAGAAGAAGCGACGTGAACTAAGTTTTGTTCTTTCAAAACTTGAACTTCACTTCGCAATACTCGTTCTGTCATACCGAGACTTGCTGATAAGTTTCTTCTTCCAATCGGCTGCATGAGCCTAATGTATTGAAGAATTTGCATTCTCGTTTGCATAACAGGTAGCAGATCAGGTAATAATTTTTTTGTGTTCTGAATCCATGAGCGCATATCTTTTCTCCTCACTACATCGGTTCATTTTCCCTCGTGGTCACTTTACGTCCCGTAGTGACATTTTGTGTCCCACATAGGTTAAAAAAATAATCCCTGCTACGTGTATTATTGTAACAGGAGATAGAAACTTATTCAACTCTTAACTGCATTCTTTATATAGTTTATTATGACACCTTTGTGAATGTTACCATATTCTACTTGTTTTCCGTCCATTTCTACAACCGGAATCATTAAGTGATATTTTTCTAAAAGGTCATTATCTTCATATATATCTATTTCCTCGATTTGAAAAGAATATTCACATTGTACTTCCTGTAAAACTTGTTTCGCCTTCACGCAAAGGCCACAATCTTTTTTAGTATACAGTACAACTTTCATCTTCTTCACCTATCCGATCGTTTTTCGTAATGACGAAGCTGGGATATGCATTTGTTCTCTATACTTCGCCACTGTTCTTCGAGAAATAACAATTTCATGCTCTTCTTCTAATAATTTTGAAATCTTTTGATCTGAAAGTGGCTTTTTCTTATCCTCTGCCCCAATTAGCGTTTGAATAAATTGTTTTACACGTTTTGTAGAAACTGCTTCATCTTCAGTCGTCGAAACGGCATTGCTAAAGAACGATTTCATCTCAAATAAACCGTGTGGTGTTTGCACATATTTATTTCGCGTCGCACGACTAATTGTCGATTCATGCACACTTAACTCTTCCGCTACCTCTTTTAAAGCGAGAGGTCTTAAATACTCTGGACCTTTCCAGAAGAAATCACGTTGTTTTTCCATAATAATAGTCATTACTTGCAGCAATGTCTGTTTTCTCTGCTTCAAACTGCGCATAATCCACTGCACATGCTGATACTTTTCTGATACGTAAGATGCTACTTCACTTTCACTATTATTAAGAAGCGCACTATATTCAGAATGAATTTCAATTCTCGGCATATTTCTCTCATTCATTTGTAAAACGAGGCGATCGCCATCTTTTTTCACCGCCATATCAGGTACAATGTAAAGTGGTTTATCTGAAGAAAACGCAAGACCTGGTTTTGGTTGTAATGACGTTATACAATTTACCGCACTCTGCAATTCCTCATTACTACATTTCAACACTTGAACGAGCTTTCGCCAATCTTTCTTCACAAAATAAGCGAAATGATCTTCTACAACCTCTTCTGCTAATCCATTACGTCTTTGTAAGCGCTTCAATTGTAAGGTTAAACATTCCTGAATATTACGCGCCCCTACCCCTGCTGGCTCCAGTGATTGGACAAGCTCTACAGAACGGTCGACTACATGAATATGTGCAGAAAGGAGCTCTGCTAACTCTTCATTCGTTTCTTGTAAATATCCATTTCCATCCATGTTCATAATAATGAAAGAAGCTACTTTTCGCTCTTCTTCATCTATTTTATAATACTGTATTTGATTTAATAAATGTTGCTGAATCGTTGTAGAATCCACACTGTAGATTTCCATCTGATTCTCGACTTGTTTGCTGGTACTTTTACTGTTGTTAGAGCTCTTTTTCTTCTCCCTCTCAAAACCACCTAACTCAATAAGGGGATTCTCTAACGATTGCTCATACAAAAACTCCGATAATTCTTGTACATTATACTGGAGCATTGTAATCGCTTGCCTTAACTCTTGTGTCATTGCCAAACGTAAGCTTTGTTCTTGTAAAAGACTTGCCTTCAAACTAATCTCCCCCTTGTTTCTATTGTACAATAAGTTTGGTAAAAGGAGAATCCTCACGCAGACACCCATTCCAAAATATTATTAATTTATATGTATTAATGAGATTTACAACTTACAACCGAAATTTGAATAATATTGAAAGAAAATAATAAAATTAAAAATTATTATCAAGTACTAATAGTAAATCTTATCACTAGATATAACAAGAGGTAAATAAAAAAAGTCCTAACCTACAAAACGTAAGTTAGGACTTTTTGACGCGCCCAGAGGGATTCGAACCCCCGGCAGACGTGGTACCGGAAACCACCGCTCTATCCGACTGAGCTATGGGCGCATGATTATAGAAAACACTTCATTTTCTTCTCATAATAATAGCAATAAAATCCATCTAAATCAATAAAAATATCCCCGTAATACCTTATGCATCTTAGCTAAAAGCATATAAAATCCATTCCACCCCTAAATTTTCCAATCATAAATTCTCCCCAACTCACAAATTATAATCTTTGAATTGATATTCCAAAGGGGGCTTCATTCAATGACTGTAATTACAAAATTAAAGCAGACTGTTTCTGGATTAAAAAGTGCACAAGCTAGCTTAGAGGGATTCGCTCTTGATACGGATAACCAACAAGCTAAGCAACTTTTCCAAACAGCTGCGCAGCAAACACAAACGATTATCGATTCTTTAAACCCACGTGTTGAAGAAGTCCAACAAGAAGAACCACAATACTCACAGCAATAACGAACCAATCTTGCTGTGAAATAGAAAAAGGATGATATGCAGTCATCCTTTTTCTATCACATTACATATTGCAATAGAAATGGAATGATGATTATGCGAAAGATTGGACTTATAACCGCGTTATTTATACTTCTATTTAGTTCTTTTACCGGTTGTGATCATAGCCCATTAGATAAAAAGGTAAAGAAAGAAGAAACAAAACGAACAGAAAAAGAAAAGGGTCCAAAATTAACAAAGATGAGTACAGAATCCTTTAATCAATCTATATCGCAAGGAGCTAAGAAAAAGGCCCTTGCTATGGATGAAATTATAAAAAGCGCAGCAGTGAATTCAAATTTAGATCTCTACATAGCGGTTATACCTGAGCATCATGAAAGGTTTGGATTAAAACCTTTGCGCAAGAAACTTCAAAAGCAACTAAGTGATGAATATCCTACTTTCGATGTTCGTGTTAGTACAGATAAAAAAATCTTTATGTTACTCGAAAAGCTTGCAAACAAAATTAAGAAAAAAGAAGTATCTAAAGATGAGATCAAAAAACAGTTAAAGCTAATCGGATCAGAAATGGAATCTAACACTTAACGCTTTCGAATAGAAAAGGAAGGATTGCAATGTCAAGTAAAGATAAAAACTTAACCCCTGTACAACAGGAATACAAAAAATTTGAGCAAGAACGCGAACCGAAACGCCCTGTTCTAAAAAATTGTTTAAAGGCCTTTTTCGTTGGTGGTTTTATCTGCCTAATCGGGCAACTGATATCAACTTTTTATATTACGTATTTCGATTTTACCGAACGTTCAGCAGGAAATCCAACAGTCGCAACTCTCATTTTTATCTCAATGTTGCTAACCGGATTCGGTGTATACGATCGTCTCGGTCAGTTTGCAGGCGCTGGAACAGCTGTACCTGTCACTGGATTTGGTAACTCTGTTATCTCCGCGTGTATTGAACACCGAACGGAAGGTTTTGTACTCGGTGTCGGCGGCAATATGTTTAAACTAGCTGGTTCTGTTATTTTATTTGGTGTATTTTCCGCTTTCGTCATCGCACTTATTAAAACTATTCTCGTTCAATGGGGAGGGCTATAAATGTTACAAGGACACCGAACGTGGGTATTTGAAAACAAACCAGTCATTATTTCAACAGGGGTTGTCGGTGGACCATTTGAAGCAAAGGGGAACATCCCAGAAGACTTCGATATCCTTCATGAAGATTTATGGCTCGGACAAGATTCCTATGAAAAAGCACATAAGATTTTATTCGAAGAAGCTTGTAGTCGCGCTACTGAAAAAGCAGAGCTTCGTAAAGATGATATTCAATTCGTACTCGCAGGAGATTTAATTAATCAAATTACTCCAACAAGCTTTGCTTGCCGCACACTTGGGACTCCTTATCTCGGATTATTCGGGGCTTGCTCTACTTCTATGGAAGGTTTAGCACTTGGGGCAAGTATCGTAAATGCAAAAGGTGCAAAATATTTATTAACTGGAGCTTCAAGCCATAATACAGCTGTAGAAAAACAGTTCCGCTACCCTACCGAATACGGTGGACAAAAGCCGCCTACTGCACAGTGGACAGTAACCGGAGCAGGAGCCGCTATTTTAAGCGATACTGGACACGGTCCAAGAGTAACCTCTGCAACAATCGGTCGAGTGGTTGATATGGGATTAACGGATCCGTTTAATATGGGAGGCGCAATGGCTCCAGCTGCAGTTGATACAATTGAAGCCCATTTACGTGAACGTCAAATTGATGCCTCTTACTACGATTTAATCGTAACAGGCGATCTCGGACATGTAGGACGCGAAATTGCTTATGACTTACTACATAAACACGGCACGAAAGTAACGAGCGAACAATTTCAAGATTGCGGAATTATCATTTATAGAGAAGGACAACCTGTCATAGCTGGTGCTAGCGGACCTGGATGTTCTGCAACAGTCGTGTACGGTCATTTATTAAACCGAATGAAAAGAGGAGAGTTCAAAAAAATACTTGTCGTTGCGACAGGCGCTTTACTATCTCCACTTACATTCCAACAAGAAGAAACGATTCCGTGTATCGCTCACGCCGTTTCGATTGAATTTGGAGGTGCAACGCAATGATTTTTTTCTGGGCTTTCGTCATTGGCGGACTCATATGTGTAATCGGCCAACTTATGTTTGATGTCGGCAAACTAACACCTGCTCATACAATGGCAACACTCGTTGTTGCTGGAGCTATATTAGATGGATTTAATTTGTATGAGCCATTAATTGATTTCGCTGGAGCCGGGGCAACTGTACCTATTACAAGCTTTGGTAATGCCCTCGTTCATGGCGCAATGGAAGAAGCTGCAAAACATGGCATCGTTGGCGTTATTACCGGCATGTTTAAAGTAACGAGCGCCGGTGTATCAGCGGCTATTATTTTCGGCTTCATTGGAGCATTGTTATTCAAACCGAAAGGATAAGAGGTGTTTATATGACTGTTATCGCTAGCGTAAAAACTTGCCTTGCTAGTGTAAGGGGCGCTCAAGCAAGTTTAAGCTCCCTTTCATTAAATTCACAAGACGAAGAATCAAAACGCGTATTTCATGAATGTATGTTAGAAATGGACAGCGTCATCGCTGATTTAAAGGATAGAATTTCAGTATTAGAACGTGAAGAACCTCAATATAAAGGGTTTTAAGTAGACTGGAGGAAACGACTATGTCTCACCTGCCGGAATGGACACTTGTCATTCTTCGCTCTGTATTCATATTAATTATTTTATTCGCTATTACGAAATGGTTAGGGAAAAGACAAATCTCTCAGCTTTCCTTTTTTGAATACATAGCCGGAATGACGATTGGTGACATCGCTGCCCAAGTATCTACAGGGCTCGATTCAAAATTTTTTCACGGCGTCTTTGCGATACTCATTTTCGCTGTGGTACCTTTTTTAACAGGAATCCTCTCTTTAAAGAACAAAACAGCTCGGGACTTCTTTGAAGGGAAATCTACCGTATTAATAAAAGACGGAAAGATACTCGAAGATAACTTAAAGAAAGAAAAATATACGAGTGACGAATTACTGGAACTTCTCCGTGGAAAAAGTGCGTTCAGCGTAGCTGAAGTCGAATTTGCTGTCTTAGAACCGAGCGGAGAATTAAATGTATTATTAAAGAAAGATTCCCAGCCACTTACAGCAAAAGACATCGGTTTAAAAGTACCAAACGAGAAAGAACCACAAACTGTTATTATGGATGGAAATGTACTAGATGAACCTCTTTCAGCAAGCGGACATAACCGCGCTTGGCTACATTCAGAATTAGAAAAACTCGGTGTTGTTATTGAAAATGTCTTCCTCGGTCAAGTGGATTCATACGGACAACTTACTATCGACATTTACAATGACAAACTCCAAATGCCTTCTCCTCAAAACAAACCTTTATTATTAGCATCTTTAAAAAAATGTCATGCTGATCTTGAACTATTTTCCTTAGAAACAAAGTCGAAATCAGCAAGTGAAATGTATAGTAAAAACGCGAAACAAATCGAAAAGATTTTAAATAAAGTAACCTATCTTTTAAAAGACTAATTATCGAAAGAACGCTTCAGTTAAAAGGCGTTCTTTTCTTTTTTCTCCAGTTTTCATAACGTTTAAATTTATGTAATTCGGTTATGATGTTGAAGATACATAAGCAGGGAATTTCGAAAACATAGCGAATATTTCATGGTACAACTACATATTTTTTTGATTTAAAGTGGTTTCGTTTGACCTTTATTGACCATAATTGTATTATAAGACTAAGAAAGCTTTATAAGGAGGAAATAACAGATGAATTTAATTCCTACAGTAATTGAACAAACAAATCGTGGAGAACGCGCTTACGATATTTACTCTCGACTATTAAAAGACCGCATCATTATGCTTGGTAGTGCAATTGATGACAACGTAGCTAACTCAATCGTTTCCCAGCTTTTATTCTTGGAATCTCAAGATCCAGAAAAAGATATTCATATCTACATCAACAGCCCTGGTGGTTCTATCACAGCAGGTATGGCAATCTATGATACAATGCAGTTTATTAAACCACAAGTATCAACAATCTGTATCGGTATGGCAGCATCTATGGGTGCATTCTTACTTGCAGCAGGTGAAAAAGGAAAACGTTATGCACTTCCAAACAGTGAAGTAATGATTCACCAACCACTTGGCGGAGCACAAGGTCAAGCGACTGAAATCGAAATCGCTGCAAAACGTATCCTATTCTTACGTGAAAAACTAAACCAAATTCTTGCTGACCGCACTGGTCAACCACTTGAAGTACTACAACGCGACACAGACCGCGACAACTTCATGACAGCAGAAAAAGCTTTAGAATACGGTTTAATCGATAAAATCTTTACAAATCGTTAATACTTAAAAGCGAAAGCGGCTCGTTTAGAATCGCAGGTCGCTGGAGCTGGATACAACTAAAAGTGGAAGCGCCCTATAATTGGGCGCTTCTTTTATATATTGTTCCCCGCTCACATACCCCATCCAGTATCTCTCTAAATATATCAGCGATTTTTCAAATATATCGACCGTAACTCCGATTATATCGGCGATTATTTTAATATATCGACGTTTCGACACCACTTATCGACTTACCGACAATCCTCGACAAGCACGTCCCCCTTAAATACCCCTCCCCGCTAATTCGCACAGACAACAAAACAAAAAGCTATCGCATATACGCGATAGCTTTTTATTGTACATATGCAGCTAATGCTTCTAAAGCCTCTTCTGCATCTGAACCTTCTGTTGTAATTGTTATCATGCTTCCAGTTCCAATTGCTAAGCTCATAATCCCCATTATGCTCTTTGCATTTACTGTCTTTCCATCTTTCTCGATGAAGATATCTGCATGAAAGCGATTTGCCTCTTGTACAAACAACGCAGCCGGACGTGCTTGTAAACCGTTTTTTAATGAAACTTGAACTCTTTTTTGAACCACAGCTCCATTTCCCCTTTAACCTCTTATTTTTTTGCTACCGTTTCCCCCGCGCGTAATTTCTCTGCAATTTCATCGATTTTACGCAAACGATGATTAATACCCGACTTACTAATCTTCCCCCCGGATACCATCTCACCTAACTCTTTCAATGTTACATCTTGATAATCTCTTCGTAATTGTGCAATCTCTTGTAGTTTATCCGGCAATATATCAAGACCAACTGTCTCATCAATGTAACGAATATTTTCAATCTGCCTTAGTGCTGCACCAATTGTTTTATTTAAATTAGCTGTTTCGCAGTTCACTAAACGATTTACAGAATTACGCATATCACGTACGATTCGAATATCTTCAAATCTTAAAAGTGCATTATGAGCACCTATAATATTTAAAAACTCTGTAATTTTTTCTGCTTCTTTCAAATACGTAATGTACCCTTTTCTTCTCTCCAGCGTCTTACTATTTAAATCAAATCCGTTCATCAGTTCACATATAGCATCATTATGTTCCTTATATAACGAAAAGATTTCTAAATGATAAGATGATGTTTCTGGGTTATTTACTGAACCACCTGCTAAAAATGCTCCGCGTAAATACGATCGTTTACAACATTTCTTCTCAATCAGTTCTTGTGATATATTTCGAATAAATGAAAAGTCATCTCGAACGATATGAAGATCAGCTAATATTTCGCGAGACTTCTCAACAAGCCGCACAATATATACATTATTTTTCTTCAATCGCATTTTTTTACGAACAAGTAATTCTACCGTCACGTCATATCCTTTTTTCAAAAGCGTATAAATCCTTCTTGCAATTGCCGCATTTTCCGTTTGAATATCGATAGATAGACGACGGTTTGAAAAAGAAAGCGACCCGTTCATTCGAAGTAGCGCTGATAATTCTGCTTTCTCACAGCATTCCTTCATCTCAAGATTCGTCAACTCTTTCTTTGTTTCTGATGCAAATGACACAGTCAACACCTCCTTATACGATTATTGCGGAACAAAATTCTTGTCCTATATGAATGAGGAGCGCTACCTCAAACGAGGCAACGCATATTTATAACAATGAATATAAAATCGAAGCTAACTTTAACGTATCATGCCTTACAACATGATCATCATACTTCGCTAATCCCTCTTGAATAACATCAATATTATTTTCAACAAAACGTTCTTCATCCACTACAACTGGTGTAGACATTTCTTCATCATATAACTTACGTAATTCACAAGGAATCTCACGGTTATTTACAATTGCAGTATTGATAAATGGTTGCCCTAAATGATCGTGTAACGCCTGCACATGATCAAAAGCAGTATATCCCATCGTTTCACCCGCTTGTGTCATAACGTTACATACATATACCTTCTTCGCCTTTGCAGCAAGAACAGCGTCTCCAATTTTGTTAACAACTAAATTGGGTAATATACTCGTATACAAACTTCCTGGGCCGAAAACAAGTAAATCAGCTCGTTTAATCTCAGCCAACGTTTCATGCAATGGCTCTACATCTTCTGGAGTTAAAAAGACGCGATTAATCTTCTTTCCGTAATAAGGAATCTTTGATTCACCTGTTACAATTTCTCCATCTTCAAGTTCCGCATGAAGTACCGCACTTTGATTCGCTGCTGGTAATACACGTCCTCTGACATTTAATACTTTACTTGTTTCCGTAATTGCATGGAAAAAGTCTCCTGTAATCGAGGTCATACCTGCCAATAATAGATTTCCTAACGCATGACCTTTCAGTCCGTCTCCTGTTGTGAAACGGTGCTGAAATAAAGCTTCCACCAGTGGCTCTACATCCGATAACGCAACAAGTACGTTACGGATGTCACCTGGAGGTGGAATTTCTAGCTCATCACGTAATCGACCCGAACTGCCACCATCATCAGCGATTGTAACAACTGCTGTAATATCAACAGGATATTGCTTTAATCCTCTTAATAAAACTGAGAGTCCAGTTCCGCCTCCCATGATGACAATTTTAGGTTTTCTCTCTTTTTTCATCCCTTAATGGCCCTTTCTCTTCTCCACATCACGATGAGATACATGAACACTATACTCTGGTTTCAAATGTTTCCCAAGGTATTCTGTAAGCGTAACAGAACGATGCTGTCCACCTGTACATCCAATTGCAATTACAAGTTGACTTTTGCCTTCTCTTTTATAATGAGGCAGCATGAAAGTAATCAGATCCGTCAACTTCTCTAAAAACTTATGTGTCTCATTAAATTTCAGTACATACGAAGAAACTTCTTCATCTAGTCCTGTTAATGGCTTCATGTGTGGAATGTAATATGGATTTGGTAAAAAACGAACATCAAATACTAAATCTGCATCAATTGGAATACCGTACTTAAATCCAAATGACATAACATTTACACGAAATGCTTGCTCAGTTTCTGTTGAGAACAAGTGAACAATTTTTTCACGTAATTCTTTCGGTTTTAAATCCGATGTATCAAGCACAATATTCGCTCGTGCCTTCATATCTGTTAATAAATTGCGCTCTGCTTCGATTCCCTTTAATGGCAAACCAGTTGGTGCAAGTGGATGCGAACGTCTCGTTTCTTTATAACGAGTTACAAGCGTACTATCTTTCGCATCTAAAAATAAAATATGAGGAATAATCCATGTACGTTCTGATAAATCATCAAGTGCTCCCCATAAATGTTCGAAAAACTCGCGGCCACGTAAATCAATACCAAGTGCCACTTTATTCATTTTCCCTTTTGAATCCGCCATAAGCTCAATAAACTTTGGCAATAACATCGGTGGTAAATTATCTACACAAAAATATCCTAAATCTTCAAAACTTTGTAAAGCTACTGTTTTTCCAGCTCCAGACATCCCTGTAATAATTACCATTTTTATATCATTATTCTCTGTCATCGTATCCTCTCCTTGACGGTTTAACTCGGATCTAATCGATATGAAAGCAACTCAAAATCTGGGGTATATACAAATGTACCGTAGATTATGCCATTTCCTTTAATTAAATAATCAATAATGTGATAATCTCCTGGCGCCATTGCTAAATCATCAATTTTATCAAATGTATGCCAACCAATGATGCCTTCTTCGCTCTCTAGTTTGTTTTCTCCTGCAAAATCTGTCGCTAAAAAGGAGAACATCATCCATTCAGAAACAACTTTATCACCTTCTTGGATGACAAAGGTGAAGACCCCCTTTAACGCTGGGTTTTTCAAATAAATACCTGTTTCTTCGCGATATTCGCGAACAACGGAATCTCTTACAGTCTCACCACGCTCCATTTTCCCGCCTGGTGCAACCCACCAATTCCGGCGAGGTTTTTGGAGTAAGAGTACTTCATTATCTCTAATTAACACACAGTTTGTCACTCTTTGCATGTTTCTTCACCTCAGCTACTTGCAGTAAAATTCCTCACTGCATACTTCTTTCATTATACTATCAAAAACAGTTTGCTACAACGAAGGAGCCAGTCCTCTTTCGCTAAGCATATGCTACTCAGCAATTTTAAAAAAGCTTTCTATAACAAGCAATGTAAATGCTTATACTTTTAATGAATAGCATGAAAAATCCCCTTAACGCTTTTTATCGCCAAGGGGATTAAAGTACTTATTTCTTACCGAAATAAGTAACAATCGCAAATCCTAAAATAAAGGTAATGATTGAACTTATAATTGAAAATCCACCAGTCGGAATCCCAGGGAATACAATTACAATCGAACCGATTACAAGTCCAATAATTGCCGCAAATGTCATACTTTTATAACGATCTAATAAAAAACTAATGCCTTTACTACTTACAACAAATCCGACCATAACACCAGCACCGATAACCACGATTAAAGGTAAATTAAGTGTAGTTAAAGCGTTAATTGCTGTTGGATACACACCAATAATTAATAAAATAAACGATCCACTAATCCCAGGAAGCAGCATGGCCATACTAGCCATCCATCCTGCGAAAAATAAACCAATTGCATTTAAAATTGTTAACGTCGTAATCGGATCTGCTGCCTTATCTGGTTTAAAGAAAGCTGTAATCGCAACAAGAATTGCTGCAACTATTAATAAAACGATGTGCTTACCTTTAAACGACGACTTTGCATCAGCTTCCCTCATTAACATCGGTAATATACTAATAATTAAACCGAGGAAGAAAAATTGAGTCGGTTCATAATGATTTGCAAGTAAATATTTAATAACGTGACTTAACGTTAAAAATGCCGCTGCCACACCAGCTGCAAGGGGAATTAAAAATCCTAAATGTTTTTTCCATTCACGACTAAAGAATCCACTAATTGCCGCAAGCAATTGTTCATAAATCCCTAACACAACAGCGATTGTACCGCCGCTCACACCAGGAATTAAATCACTAACGCCCATACAAAATCCACGATATATATTACGCCATTCCATACTGAATAAATTCCTCATTTCTTATAGTGATTTTTTCCGTAAAGTCCAGTATATCAATAAGAAAGCTTATAATCCTTATATTTTTTGACAAAACTTTGACATTTTCACACAAAAAAAGAAGAAAGCTCCTGTCGGTAGCTTTCTTCTCACAAGGTATATTATCCCTTATTTTTCTGATACAGTTTTTAATTCCTCTAATAATTCTTCTACATAATGTTGTGCACTTTGCGCTGCAATACTACCGTCACCTGTTGCAGTTACAATTTGACGAAGCATTTTTTCACGAACATCACCAGCTGCGAAAATACCAGGGATTTTCGTTTCCATACGCTCGTTCGTTTCAAGGTAACCATTTTCATTTGTAATACCTAGTTCAACAAATGGTTTTGATAAAGGTAACATACCGATGTATACAAATACGCCGTCAGTTTTGACTTCTTTCTCTTCTCCACTATTTACGTCCACAAGTGTTACACTTCCTACTTTACCACTTGCTTCGTTGATTTCTTTTATAGTGTGATTCCAAATGAAATCTACTTTTTCGTTTTGGAAAGCACGGTCTTGTAAAATTTTCTGTGCACGAAGCGTGTCACGACGGTGAACGATCGTTACTTTTGATGCGAAGCGTGTTAAGAACACACCCTCTTCAACAGCAGAATCTCCGCCACCAATTACGATAAGCTCTTTTCCTTTAAAGAATGCTCCGTCACATACTGCACAATATGATACACCGCGGCCGCCAAGTTCTGTTTCACCCGGTACACCAATTTTTTTATACTCTGCACCGCTTGCAACGATAATTGCACGTGCTTTATATTCTTTTTTACCAGCAATAATTGTTTTGTATTCTTTACCATCGATGACTTTTTTCACATCACCGTATGCATATTCAGCACCAAATTTCTTCGCATGCTCAAACATTTTATTTGATAAATCTGGTCCTAAAATAGACTCATAACCTGGGTAGTTTTCTACATCTTCCGTGTTTGCCATTTGGCCACCTGGAATACCACGCTCAAGCATTAATGTGCTTAAATTTGCACGAGATGTATATACTGCAGCTGTCATACCAGCTGGTCCTGCACCAATAATAACGACATCATAAATTTTTTCTTCTGACACACTATTCACTCCTATCCATTCCTACACAATTAAGTTACCCTCATTATACTGTTAGCATCATTTTTTTCCCAATGATTTGCTTATCTTATGTGTGCGTACGCTTAACAGCTTGCACATACTTTCGGACAGTCGCTACAGATACATTATATACATCTCCAAGCTCCGACTGTGTCATTTTATTTCCTTGTTCGCCGCGTACAATGTATTCAATCGCAGCTGACCAGCCGTACACATTTGTAAATATGTCTCCAGATGTATATAAACGTATGAACGTACAAAACCAAAAGTGTAAACACTCTTCAATTAATTCATCATCTTTTTTCGTATAATTGTATAATGCATCTGCAATTCTCGCGCACTGCTCAAATTGCTGTAAATCAGCTGGAATACTCTTATGACTATTAAGTAAAAAGAAGTACTTTGCAAGTTGCGATACGATGGGAACACCGTTCTTCGCTTGCGTTATATCAAAGAAGAATCCAACCTTCTCCGGCGTTGACAATTCATTCATTAAATATAAAGCTAGCATTTGTTCTTCTAGCGTCGCACTTTGCTGAAATGATTTTCGTAATTCTTCAAATAACACGTTTTGCCCTTCATCTGCTAAATTCAGCGCATTCCACGGTTCTTTTCCCTTTTTATCAGGATGTAATTCCACGACATATTGCCACATTTTTTCAGCTAGTTGCTGGTCTTTCACCATATACGCAGAATATGCAAACCAATAATAAAAACTAACGTCTCCCTCATATCCTTGACGCTTTAATAGTTTGAACCACTTATATGCATGCTCGAAATAACCAATTGTTGCAAGTGTAGTTCCCAGTTTCAAACGATGTTCAAATGAAATCGGATATACCGAAACTAGCTGTCCCGCTAATGCTTCTACTTGTTTATGCTCTCCAATTGAATATAGAAAAATAAGCGTATTACAAAGCGCATGTATATTGCCAGGATTTTTCTCTAAAATCATTTCTGTTAACTTCAGTGCTTTGTCTACATTACCAGATTGAAAATGTGCAATGGCTAAATTATTATGACCTGACCAAAATTCCGGATAATCTTTCGTAACAATTTCTAATGTAGCAATTGCTTCTTCCAATTGTCCATTACGAATATAGCGATTCGCTTCTTCCTGCATAACAATTAAATCATCTTCATCTTCAATCTCTTCCGCACCCATTGCTTCTTCTTCCATAATCTCAAGAAGTTCTAACGTATCTTCTACGAATTCCTTCTCTTTTGCAACTTCTAAATAACGATCTGCATATTTCTTAGCCTGTTGAAATAACCCCATATATGCATAATTATTTGCAATAAAATAATAGCACTGTTCAAGTTCTGGATTAGATCTAACTAACTTTAAGAAGATTTGATTCGATTCTTGATATTCACCAGCCTCAGATAATACTGATGCTAATTGACATAAAATAAACGGCTCCTTCTCACTTTGTGCCGCTCTTCGAAAATATTTAATTGCATCTTGCAATTTTTGTCCTTTGTAAGCTCTCATCCCTTTTTTATAAAAGAAGTCCGCTAATTGATTAAAAGAGATAACTTGTCCGTTCTCCTTATATATCCTTTGATTTTTCCCCATATATCCTCCAGTTTTTTGTTTTCTTCGTTCACACATTCTTCTATCTATAAGTATAAACGATTCCGTAAAAAACAAAACAGTATATTATACTCAATTATTTCCTTTTTATTCATAAAAAAAGAGGAGAAATGTTACATTTTCACCATGAACCTTCTCTTGCGGTCATTTGCTCTTTCGTATAAATAATACGCATTGGATTTCCACCTACGAAAGCACCGCTCGGTACATCTCTATGAACAAGTGTGCCAGCTGAGACAGTCGCACCGTCTCCAATTTCCACACCTGGTAATATTGTTACATTCGCTCCAATCATTACTTCATTTCCAATGAAGATTTCGCCAAGTCGATATTCACGAATTAAATATTCATGTGCTAAAAGCGTTGTGTTATAGCCAATAATCGAATTCTCTCCCACAGTTATCTTTTCCGGGAACATAATATCCGGCATTACCATAAGCGCAAATGATGTTTTCTTTCCTACTTTCATCCGTAAAAAAGTGCGGTACAACCAATTCTTCACAGATAAAAATGGCGTGTAACGCGCAATTTGGATAATAATAAAGTTTTTCATTACCTTCCAAAAAGACACTGTTTTATACACATTCCATAATGAATTTTCTCCTGAAACAGGATAGCGCGTTGTCCGTCGCACTTAGCTCGCTCCTCTACTAACTTACTTGGACCTTTATGAACGGTTCATATTAGACAAAATCGGTAGCAAATCACTCATTTTATCTAACATAAAGTCTGGCTTGTAAGCTTCTAAATACGCTCTACCTTTCAGCGTCCATGAAACCGCAGCTGTTTTCGTCCCCGCATTTTGACCACCGACAATATCATGATGATTATCCCCAACCATCAATGCCTCTTCTGGTTTTGCATCTAATAATTCAAGCGCTTTTTGAAGTGGCTCCGGATGTGGTTTCACATGCTCTACATCATCAATTGTCACGACAACATCAAAAAATTCATCAAGCTTTGACAACTGTAATCCCATCTCAACGGTTTGTCTCGCTTTCGTTGTAACAATACCAACTTTATAACCTTGCTTCTTCAACTCTCGAACTGTTTCATATACAGTTTCATATTCTTCTACTAATTCATCATGATGATCATGGTTAAATTGGCGATAGCTTGCGATCATCTCTTCAACCTTACTTTCATCAATCTTACTGAAAGTATCATGCAAAGATGGACCGATAAATGGCAACACATCTTCACGCTTATATTGATTTGGATAATATGTATTTAAAGTATGTAAAAACGAAGAAATAATAAGTTCATTTGTATTAATTAAAGTTCCATCTAAATCAAATAACACGGTATTTATTCTCATCGCCTTAGTCCTTTCGCCTTCCTGAATATGAAAGAAGCAGCATCTTATAATAAGATGCTACTTGTCTCTAATTTTCTAAATATCTTTTATCAGCTTGCCCCATTTTTCGTCTCACAATAATGAAAATAATAGAAATAACAACAAGTCCAATTGACATTACTTGTGCAATACGAAGTGGTCCTAGCATTAAACTATCTGTACGTAAGCCTTCTACGAAGAAGCGTCCTACTGAATACCAAATTAAATATGTGAAGAATAACTCCCCGCGACGTAAATTCACTTTTCTTAATGCAAGTAGTAAAATTACACCTGCAAAATTCCATAATGATTCATATAAAAACGTCGGATGATAGTACACACCCTCAATATACATTTGATTAATAATGAAATCTGGTAAATGAAGACCTTCTAAAAACTGTCTCGTTACTTCATCACCATGCGCCTCTTGGTTCATAAAGTTTCCCCATCGGCCAATTGCTTGTCCTAGTAAAATACTTGGTGCAGCAATATCAGCCAACTTCCAGAAGGAAACCCCGCGTCGCTTCGCAAAAAGAATTCCGGTAATAACAGCTCCGATTAAACCACCATGAATCGCCAAACCGCCTTGACGAATATTAATAATTTGACTTGGATTTTGTGCGTAATATTCCCATTCAAAAATAACATAGTACATTCTCGCAAAAAGAATAGCGATCGGTACTGCAATTAATACAAGGTCAACAAATGTATCTTTTGGAATACCTAGCCTTTCTCCCTCGCGAGTTGCCAGCCAAAGACCTAATAGCACACCTGTACCGATAATAATCCCGTACCAATACACAGGAAACGGCCCAAGTTGGATAGCTACACGGTCAAGCTGTGGTACAGAAGCTAACAGCATATGTATATGACCTCCCTCTCCAAAGTTTACTCCTGATTTCCTAACTCAATTGCACTCATTAATCGTTCAGAGAACTGCTGTGCTGCATTGACTCCCATACGTTTCAAACGGAAGTTCATCGCTGCTACTTCAATAATAACAGCCAAGTTTCGACCAGGACGAACTGGAAGTGTAATCTTCGTAAGTTCTGTATCAATAATTTTCATCTTCTCTTCATCAAGACCTAAGCGATCGTAATTTTTCTTTTGATCCCAAATTTCAAGATTAATAACAAGTGTAATACGCTTATAATTTCGTACTGCCCCTGCACCGAATAACGTCATAACGTTAATAATACCTAGACCACGAATTTCTAATAAATGCTCGATTAAATCTGGTGAACTTCCGACTAACATATCTTCATCTTCTTGACGAATTTCTACACTATCATCCGCAACAAGACGGTGACCACGCTTTACAAGCTCAAGAGCTGTCTCACTTTTACCAACACCACTTTGACCTGTAATTAAAACACCAACGCCGTAAATATCTACTAACACACCATGAACAGCTGTTGTTGGTGCTAACTTACCTTCTAAATAGTTTGTTAAACGACTTGATAATCTCGTTGTCGTTTGAGAAGAACGTAATAAAGGCATACCTGATTCACGTGATGCTTGTAATAACTCATCTGGTACATCTTGATTACGAGTTACAATAATACATGGCGTCTCCTCAGTACAAAGCGCTTTCATTCTCTCTTGTTTTTGCTCTGACGTTAACGTGTCAAAGAAAGTAAGCTCCGTTTTACCAAGAAGCTGCACACGATCTGCTGGATAGTATGTAAAAAATCCTGCCATTTCAATTCCAGGTCGTGATAAATCACTTGTATCAATTGGACGATGAATACCTTCTTCACCACTGATTAACTCCAATTGAAATTGTTCAATTAAATCTTTTGTCCTTACTTTCGGCATATGTATAAACCTCCACTCCGCTGCGGGTTCAGTCTCGTTTGATGTAAAATTCTATTCTATCGGATATTGTACCATTTTTTTCTGAAAACAAGAAATACGGTTTCTAATAAATAGAAAAAAACATTTCATACGAATAATGAAATGTTTTTCTTTTTGTCACTTTCTCTTTTTTTCATATAGAGGCTCAACAATTGCCTTTTCAATTATCATATTAAAAATTGAAATACAAATTGCCGCAACAATCGCTACACCAAATCCTGATATATTAAAAGCATCTCCTAATAATGAATCTGCTATTTTTAACGTAATCGCATTAATAACAATTAAGAAGAAGCCGAAAGTTACAACAGTAATTGGTAGCGTAATTAAAATTAAAAACGGCTTTACGAACACATTTAAAACCGCCAATATAATACTCGCAATAATTGCAGTTTGTATATTTGCTACGTAAAATGCATCTGGTGCAATCCCTTTTAAAAGTCCCGATACAGCGATTAACACAACGCTATTTACAAGAAGTGATACAATCCATCTCATTTCGTTACACATCCTTTTAAACATATATATTTCATCATACGCTAATAGATAATAAACGCAAGTATGATACGAACACTTATATCAACTTATTCTACCTTTCATGCTTGTATACCTACTAACATTTCTTAGTAAAATAAGGGCCGCACCATCTATGTTCATGAGTTTTTACAAAAGTCCAAGTGAACTCTTTATCTACAATATAGATATCACCTTTATACGCATCGTCCCTCTCACACAATATATCATCCATATGTAACAAACTCGCATCCTTTATTAACAGTACCTCATCACAGTGTTGATAGAAAATGTAGCAATCCTTTTTCACTTCATTATGAAACGCGTTCTTTGCTTCTTTCCCCTCTAAACACTTCTTTTTCTCATAACTAAATATGTGCCAAAGATACCCACATCCATACTTATCTCCGTAAAGAAAAATGTCTTCTTTTTCTTCATCACTTAAATGATTTGCAAAGTGATCCTCCCAGCGCTTTCGAAAATATACACCCCAATTTTGAAACTCTCTTACCTTCATATTTTTCTTTCTTAACACCTCTAAAAACTCCATTTTCTCCCCCTATAAAATAAAAACCGAGCGTCATTTCCACCCGGTTTTTATCAATAAACTTATTGCGATAATTCTACTTCTTTTATTTTCTCTTTCATTCTTGCTTTATCACGATTTAAAATCTCTTTTAAATATTTACCTGTGTACGAGCGCTCTTCTTTCACTACTTGCTCTGGCGTTCCGGAAGCAACGATTTGTCCACCTTTATCTCCACCCTCTGGTCCAAGGTCAACTATATAATCAGCTGTTTTTATCACATCTAAATTATGTTCAATTACAAGTACCGTCTCACCGCTCTCAACAAGACGTTGCAGCACTTCTAGAAGACGTGCAATATCATGCGCATGCAAACCAGTCGTTGGTTCATCTAAAATGTATAACGTACGTCCTGTAGAACGACGGTGTAATTCAGAGGCTAATTTCACACGCTGTGCTTCCCCACCAGATAATGTTGTTGCTGGTTGACCTAATTTCATATAACCAAGCCCAACGTCTACAAGCGTTTGAAGTTTACGCTTAATTTTTGGGATATTAGCGAAGAACTCTACTCCATCTTCAATTGTCATCCCTAACACTTCAGAAATATTCTTATCTTTATATTTCACTTCTAACGTTTCACGGTTGTAACGTTTACCATGACAAACTTCACACGGAACGTATACGTCTGGTAAGAAGTGCATTTCGATTTTAATAATTCCATCACCACGGCACGCTTCACAACGTCCACCTTTTACATTAAAGCTGAAACGTCCTTTTTGATATCCGCGCACTTTCGCTTCATTCGTTTGTGCAAACACATCACGAATATCATCGAATACACCTGTATACGTCGCTGGATTAGAACGTGGTGTACGACCGATTGGTGATTGATCAATATCAATTACCTTATCTAAATGTTCAAGACCTTTAATCTCTTTATGAGTACCTGGCTTCGCTTTCGCTTTATATAACTTTTGAGCTAGCGATTTATATAGTACTTCATTAATCATCGTACTTTTACCAGAACCAGATACCCCTGTTACCGCTACAAACGTACCAAGCGGGAATGACATTTTCGCATTCTTTAAGTTATTCTCTTTTGCGCCGACAATCTCTACTTTACGTCCATCACCTTTACGTCTTTCAAGTGGAACTGGAATAAACTCTTTACCGCTTAAATACTTCCCTGTTAATGAATTATCATCTTGCATCACTTCAGCCGGCGTCCCTGCTGAAACGACCTGTCCACCGTGAATACCTGCACCAGGCCCTATATCAAGTAAATAGTCAGCAGCCATCATCGTATCTTCATCATGTTCAACAACAATTAACGTATTACCTAAATCGCGCATTTCTTGCAATGTACGAATAAGACGATCGTTATCACGCTGGTGTAAACCAATTGAAGGTTCATCAAGAATATAAAGTACGCCAGTTAGACGAGAACCAATTTGCGTCGCTAAACGAATACGCTGCGCCTCACCACCTGATAAAGTTCCTGCGGCACGACTTAACGTTAAATAATCTAAACCAACGTTCACTAAGAACCCAACGCGCTCCTGAATTTCTCTTAAAATTAAATGAGCTATTTTTTGTTGCTTCTCCGTTAGCTCTACATTCGAGAAGAATTCTTGTACTTCTTGAACTGAATACTTCGTTACGTCAGCAATCGTTTTATTGCCAACAAATACAGCTAAGCTCTCAGGCTTTAAGCGTCCACCTTTACACTTCGGACAAGCTTGTTCTGCCATATACTTTTCCATTTGCTCACGAATGTAATCGGAGCTCGTTTCACGATAACGACGTTCAATGTTTGGAATAACACCTTCAAATAAAATCTCATTTTCCTTTACTTGACCAAATTCATTTACATAGCGGAAATAAACCTTCTCTTCCCCGCTTCCGTACAACACTTTATCAAATAAATCTTTCGGTATATTTTTCACAGGCACATCCATATCAACGCCGTAGTGATTACATACAGATTGTAAAAGTTGCGGGTAATATTGTGAACTTGTCGGTTCCCAAGGTGCAATTGCATGTTCATTTAATGATAAATCCCAGTTCGGGATAACAAGCTCTAAATCTACCTCTAGCTTTGAACCAAGTCCATCACAAGAAGGACATGCTCCGAACGGACTGTTGAATGAGAACATACGCGGCTCTAATTCTCCGATTGAAAAACCACAATGCGGACAAGCATGATGTTCACTAAATAGAAGTTCCTCTTCTCCCATTACATCAATTAACACTCGGCCTCCGCCAAGCTTTAATGCACTTTCAAGTGAATCAGCAAGACGGCTTGCGATTCCTTCTTTTACAACAATACGGTCAATTACAACTTCAATGGAATGCTTCTTATTTTTATCTAACGTAATATCCTCAGATACATCAAGCATTTCACCATCAACACGTACACGAACATATCCTTGCTTCTTAATATCTTCAAGTACTTTCACATGTGCACCTTTACGCCCAGACACGATAGGAGCTAACACTTGTAATTTCGTACGTTCAGGATATTCAAGAACACGGTCTACCATCTGCTCTACTGTTTGTGATGTAATTTCAATCCCATGATTTGGACAAATTGGCGTACCAATTCGCGCAAATAATAAACGTAAATAATCATAAATCTCCGTTACCGTTCCGACAGTTGAACGTGGATTACGACTCGTCGTTTTTTGATCGATTGAAATCGCTGGTGACAATCCTTCAATCGTGTCCACATCCGGCTTATCCATTTGTCCTAAAAACTGGCGCGCATACGCAGATAATGATTCTACGTATCTGCGCTGCCCTTCTGCATAAATCGTATCAAATGCTAATGATGATTTCCCCGAACCAGACAATCCCGTTACAACGACAAGCTGATTTCTCGGAATGGTTACATCAATATTTTTTAAGTTATGTGCTCTAGCACCTTTTACAACGATAAAATCCTTGCTCTTACTCACTTTTTTCACCCTTCCGCTTTTAATTCTAATAGTAAATCTCTTAGTTCAGCTGCACGCTCGAAGTCTAACGCTTTTGCTGCTTCTTTCATCTCTGCTTCCATCTTCGCAATTGTCTTTTCGCGCTCTTTTTTCGTCATTTTCTTAGAAGGAGTTGCTTCGTATGTTTCTGTCTCTTCAGCAGCTGTCGTTGCACGGATAACATCACGAACGCCTTTTTGAATCGTTTTCGGTGTAATACCATGCTCTTCATTGTAAGCTTCTTGTATACTACGACGACGCTTCGTTTCTTCAATCGCAATCCCCATAGATTTCGTTATACGATCTGCATACATAATAACGCGGCCGTTTTCATTACGCGCGGCACGACCAATTGTTTGAATTAATGAACGTTCTGAACGCAAAAATCCTTCCTTATCAGCATCTAAAATAGCTACAAGTGATACTTCCGGAATATCTAATCCTTCTCGCAATAAGTTAATGCCGACAAGTACATCAAATTTACCGAGGCGAAGATCACGGATAATTTCAATACGTTCTAACGTTTTAATTTCAGAGTGAAGATAGTTAACTTTAATTCCTACATCTTTTAAGTAATCCGTTAAATCCTCTGACATTTTCTTCGTTAAAGTCGTAATTAATACACGTTCATTTTTTGCAATACGATCTTGAATCTCTCCTAATAAATCGTCAATTTGCCCTTCAATTGGTCGTATATCAATTGGTGGATCTAAAAGCCCTGTTGGACGAATAATTTGTTCTATTACTTCTGGTGACTGCTCTAACTCGTACGGTCCTGGCGTTGCTGAAACGTAAATAACTTGATTTGTTTTCTCTTCAAACTCATCAAACATAAGCGGTCTATTATCTAGAGCCGATGGCAGACGGAATCCATGATCCACAAGCACTTGTTTACGTGCTTGGTCACCGTTATACATCGCTCTTACTTGTGGTACTGATACGTGCGACTCATCCATAACAATTAAGAAATCTTTTGGGAAATAGTCTAATAACGTATACGGCGTTGCCCCCGCTGGACGAAGTGTTAAATGACGGGAGTAGTTTTCAATACCTGAACAAAAGCCCATCTCGCGCATCATTTCTAAATCATAACGTGTACGTTGCTCTATACGCTGCGCTTCTAACAACTTACCGTTATCATTTAACTCCTTTAAACGTTCTTCTAATTCTTTTTCGATATTTTCAATAGCGACCTTCATTTTCTCTTCACGTGTAACGAAGTGAGATGCTGGGAAAATTGCTACATGATCACGTTCTGCTAATACTTCACCTGTTAACGCATTTACTTCACGAATACGATCGATTTCATCACCGAAAAACTCAATTCGAATACAATGCTCATCAAGTGATGCTGGGAAGATTTCAACTACATCTCCGCGTACACGGAATGTACCACGCTTGAAATCAATATCATTACGTCCATACTGTACATCAACAAGTTCACGAAGCAATTGATTACGGTCTTTTTCCATACCAACTCGAAGCGAAACAACTAGCTCGCGGTATTCTTCTGGAGAACCTAAGCCATATATACACGAAACACTCGCAACGATAATTACATCGTCCCGTTCAAATAATGCAGACGTTGCCGAGTGACGCAATTTATCAATTTCATCATTAATCTGCGCATCTTTTTCAATAAACGTATCTGTTTGTGGTACATACGCTTCTGGCTGATAATAATCGTAGTAACTAACAAAATATTCAACTGCATTATTCGGGAAAAAGTCTTTCAACTCACTATATAACTGCCCTGCTAACGTTTTATTATGAGCCATAACAAGTGTTGGCTTTTGCACTTCTTTAATGACATTTGAAATCGTAAATGTCTTACCCGTTCCTGTCGCTCCAAGCAACACTTGCTTTTTCTTTCCACTATTAATTCCCTCTACAAGCTTCTCTATAGCTACCGGCTGATCACCTTGCGGGGAATACGCTGAGACAATTTCAAATTGACGTTCCAAGAAAATCCGACCTCCTCATAAAAATCTGTATTATTATTTTACCACGAATACCTATAAAAAACCTAAAAAAACGAACAGATATTCGGTAAAGTTTTCGACAATATACACATAGAAAAAGGAAGGAGTAAATACCTCCTTCCTCTACTAATTCTATTTTTTAGGTACATATACTAAGTCATATCCATTGCGCCCAGCTTCATTCATACAATCTATTAACCGATAAGTACTTTCTGATTCGCGCTGCTCTTTAACAATACCTTTACAACTATCTTTATGTAACCCTTTATCCTTCCCAGCAAATTTGTCTTTTCTATTATCTGACACATAAAATATATCGTTCCCACTATACTCTAACGTTTGAAAAATCGGGTCCCCTTCAAGGGTATATTGTACAATTCTTATTTTATCAACTTCCCTTTGCTCGACATTCAAAACGAACTTTTCAAATTTATCTAGATTGAGAATTCCTGCTCCCTTTACAATGACATCATTCTTCTTATCAATTGTAGTGCTAGATGGTGAACATGCTACTAAACTAAAGAGAAATAGACTTATAAAACTGGTTCTTTTTCCTATTGTCATCCTCTCCTATAAAAATTATTTGTATACCAGAAAAGCTACTTTCAACTATGAAAGTAGCTTTTCTTTTCCTTTCTCCTTCTTCGGAAAAATCACATATGAAAATGAAATCGCTGTATCAACTAAAAATATAATCGCCCACACTTGACTCACGCGACTTGCAGCTTTATTTAAAACGATTCCCGATTCTAACCAATTACCCCATTGTTCAAATGGAATAAATCCATACGCGAAGAAAAAGAATATGTGCACACCAACGAATAAAACAAGATGTAATACCCAATTTTTTATTTCCTGCTTTGCATAGGCCATACCTGTTAATTCTACCTGTTCTTCAATAATAGGCGCCGGTTCATTACGCCATTTCGCAACTGATTTTTGTACAAATATATCAAGCTTCTTTAAATCCTTTTTCCCGTAGAAAACTGCATATAATAAAATGATTACAGTAATAATCTGAAAGTTAGAGAACTTTCCTGTTTGATAATAGTCCACTACCCCTAAAGTTAAAATAAATACTTCATTTACGAGGAGTACAATCCCCATAATAAAACTCGCCCTTTTCAAACGGAATCCGTAGCGAAGTAAAAAGAAACCGATAGCTGATAACCAAAATACAATTTCTGCCCCAATTAAAAAATACCAACGATATTCTGCGAGTATACTCATTTATCCTTCTCCCTTTCATCATAAATACGAAAAGCCTCATCCATATATACTAAAAGTTCTTCTTCAATTGGATACATGCTCATTTTCTGTGAATCTTCCTTTGATTTTCTAACTTCCCATAACTTATCTAAAAACGCTTCGTCACCATTAGCCATTTCTAAACATTTCTGCAGTAATTTCTTCGTTGCCTCTTGTACTTCATCACTCGCGACTTCTTTACCGTCTTTCATAAAAGTACGTAATTGCTTTAATAAATCTACCCATTCTAAAACATTCGGATCTTCCTCACTCATATTTGGCAAATTCTGAAGCAATTTTTGTTCTTCCTTTGAAAATACTTCATTTTGAAATATTTCACGTATACGAGGAGACTGTTTTGAAAGCTGAATAAGTTCAAACATAACTTTCCAATCAAGTTCTCCCTCTACATCTACCGAATAAACAACTGCTTGTAAAATACGCTCCATTCGATTAAATTTCTTTTGTTCTTCCTGTACAAACCGAAGTTGTTTTTCAAGCGAATTTTTTAAATCCAGCTCACCTTTTACTAACATATTCGCAGCTTCTTTTAATGAAAATCCCATTTCTTTCAAAAATAAAATTTGTTGCAAACGAATAACGTCATTTTCACTATATAACCGATGTCCACCCTCTGTTTTTCCGCTCGGCTTTAATAAATCTATTTGATCATAATAACGTAGTGTACGTACTGTAACCCCTGTTTCTTTCGTCAATTCTTGTATTGAAATCACTACCATCACCTCTTCCCTCTCATTATAAAAGATGACGTTACGTAACTTTCAAGCGTTTTGTAAAAAAAATACAAAAAGCTGTTTATACAAAGTGTATAAACAGCTTTTATGGAAATAACCCCTTTTGTATGGCGCGCCCACAAAATAAAATAAGTGCTCCAACAACAACACTCGTTGCCGTTTTATGATAATGGGCTAATAATAATAAATAATACGATAAACCTACAGTACCAATCATAATACAAATGCTCGGCACTGGATTACGAGAAAAGTTTTGCATTCCCCAAAGAAGCGAAAATATAGCTGTAGCGACACATAACACCGGTAATCCCATCCCAGTTCCCCTTTTTCTATCTATTATTCCTTGTTGCTAACACGCTCGTTGATGCGATACTAATTAATAAATCAAAACCAATCCTTATATATTTAAACGTTTACTCTAATTGAAATCTCTCAAGCTTATCATTTATTTTCTTTCTCCTTACTCCAGCGTAAATATTTCCTCCACCTTCACTCCAAAATACTTGGCGATTTTTAAAGATAACTCTAGACTCGGATTGTAATGATGGTTTTCAATCGCCACTATCGTCTGCCGCGTCACTTGCATCGCCTTTGCCATTTCAACTTGCGTTATATGATTTTGCTTTCTTAACTCTTTTATTTTATTTTTCACACCCATAGGCTCCACCTTCAAAAGTAAAGATATCTTTACTTAAATTATAAATATTTTCCAGTTATAAGTAAAGATATCTTTACAAATTTCAGAAAAATGTTTCATTAAACATCTACTCTAACGAAGTACAAGAGTAATTCAATTTATATCAGCGATTTTTTAAATATATCAGCGCAACTTAAATTATATCGGCGATTTCCCAAATATATCAGCGCAACTCCATTTATATCGGCGATTTTTTAAATATATCGACTTACCGACAAATATCGACATCCGTAGCGCTACTATAATCATAAGAAAAAGCTGTCCCCAAATACCTTCGGGAACAGCTTTCTCCTCTACTACATAAATCCTAGCGCATATACAAGAACGTATCCAAGAACCGATAAGCAAACCGAGCCAATCAGCCCCGCCACGAACGCTTTGCTTCCTAACTTACGGAACGTTTTAAACTCTACATTTAAACCAAGTCCTGCCATCGCCATTGCGATTAGCATATAAGCAATGACAACAATGTATCCCGCAACAACTTCTGGAATAATCCCGAGCGAATGCACTGCACTCATCGCTAAAAATCCGAAAATGAACCACGGAATCGGAAGATCACGCCACGATCTTTTTTCCTTGCTTCCTTCACTCTTTCCAAACCATAATCCAATTAAAATTGCTACTGGTACGAGCATTGCAACGCGCGTTAACTTCACGATAACTGCGATGTCTACAGCTGTACTTCCTCCTGGCGCCGCAGCTGCGATAACATGAGCAATTTCATGCAGCGTGGCCCCTGAGAATACACCGTAACCATATGGAGATAGGCCAAGCACTGGATATAACAACGTATAAATAAGCGTAAATATCGTACCTAAAATAGCAATAATTGCAGCCCCAACTGCCGTTTCATCATCTTTTGCTTTCACTTGCGGCGCAATTGCCACGACCGCTGCCGCCCCGCAAATTGCTGTACCACATGCGGTTAAAATCCCAAGTTTCTTTTCTACCTTAAATACTTTCGTTAGTCCATATACAACGAAAATCGTAAATGTAATAACAACCGCTGCGATGACCAATACTTTCGGCCCTGCCTTCGCAATATCAACAAGATTTAATCGCATTCCAAGTAAGATGATTCCAAAGCGCAGCAACTTCTTACTCGCAAAGTTCGTCCCTGCAATCGCATCTTGAGGGACTCCAATTGCCGCACGCCAAACCATCCCAATTAGAATAGCAATTACTAATTGTCCCATAATATTTAAAAATGGAAGCTCTGCTAAATATTTCGCGGCAATTGCGATTAATAGCGTAATCCCAATCCCTTGCGAAAATCCAAAACGCTTCTTCTTTTGTATAACAAGTGTTTGTTCCATTTTGAACCACTCCAATAATCGTATTGGAACATGCATGTTCTTTCTACTTACATTATAAGAGAGTTTCTATAATAAGTTTAATACCAATACCAAATCTCTATCATTAGAAATACTTATGATAAGATAATAGAAAAAGAAAGGAGCCCATTATATGAACGTAGACATTTTAAAAATTTTTGTTACTGTCGTTGAGCAGAAACACTTCTCTCGTGCAGCAGAATTATTAAACCTTTCACAGCCTGGAGTAAGTATGCATATACGCAACTTAGAAAACGAATTTGGTACTACACTTATTCAACGCTCCCCGAAGCACGTCCAAGTTACGGAAGCTGGAAACATATTATATATACATGCAAAGCAAATGCTCTCTCTTTACGAAGATGCGAAACAAGAAATTAATGAACTACATAACGTTGTAACAGGAACACTGCGCATTGGTGCTAGTTTTACAATTGGCGAATACTTACTTCCAAAAATACTGGCTAACTATGCAAATGAAAATCCACACGTCGAAGTTCATACCTTTATCTCAAATACAGAAGACGTTTTGCAAAGCCTTCGTTCTAATCAAATTGATATCGGCTTAGTAGAAGGGCAAGTCGTATACGCTGACGTTGACGTTGAAACATTTATGCAAGATGAAATGAAGCTCGTCGTCCCGCCAAATCATCCATTGCTCCGCACAAATGAAATAAATGAAAGCTCACTCCAAGATCAAGTATGGGTATTAAGAGAAAGTGGTTCTGGTACACGCGCTTATAGTGACCGCTTTATTCATCAACACCATTTAAAAATGAAACGATTCTTTACATTCAGCAGTATCCAAAGCGTAAAGGAAGCTGTTAGTGCTGGGCTTGGCATCGCTATCCTTTCTGATTGGACTGTACGGAAAGAGCTACTAGCAAAAGAACTATTCCACGTCGAAGTTCCAAATGAACAACTCATCCGTCCATTCTCCATCGTGCGCGGCAAATATTTTATTCCGTCTAAAGCTATTCAAGTGTTTTTAAATCATGTAGATTCCTTTGCGAAAAAACAGCATTGACCTTCACATTAGTGTGAAGGTTTACAATACATGTAAAAGGAGTGAAACACATTGCGAATTGGAGAATTATCAAAAGAAACTGGCGTTAGTGAAAGATCTCTAAGACATTATGAAGAAAAGGGGTTACTCCCTTCGAAACGCCTCGCAAATGGTTACCGTGATTTTGATGAAAGTGCCATCGAAAAAGTGGAGCTTATTCAAATGTACTTACAAATTGGCTTAAATTTAGAAGAGACGGCAAGGATGCTGCGCTGCCTTGAAATTGAACCGCACCTGTACGACAATCCGTGCAGCAGTATCCTTACGCTTTACGAAGATAAACTCAATGAAGTAACAAAGCAAATCTCATTGCTTTCCAACATCCAAACGAATTTGCAAAAACACGTTTCACTCCTAAAACATGCAAAAGAAAAGGGATGATTACATGTTTGTTATACATGGCAGTTCAAGACAAAACGGAAATACAGAAGCTTTAACACATATGATGATAGAGGACATTGAAACAGAACAAATTTATTTGCGTGATCATACCGTCTATCCTATTACAGACCAACGTCATGATGCAGAAGGATTCCAATCCGTAAATGATGACTATGAGCAGTTAACGAAACGCATGCTAGAACACGACACGATTATCTTTGCTACACCATTATATTGGTATGGAATGAGTGGACATATGAAAAATTTTGTTGATCGCTGGTCACAAAGCTTGCGCGATACATCCCTTCATTTCAAAGAAAAAATGAAAGGCAAAAAAATGTATGTTGTCATCGTTGGCGGGGACAACCCAAAGGTAAAAGCATTACCGCTTATTGCTCAATTCCAATATATCTTTGATTTTGTTGGCTCTTCATTTGAAGGTTATGTTATTGGGAATGCGAATGGACTGGATGAAATTAAAAACGATGCTGAGGCGCTGGCAAAAGCACAATTGTATAATGATACATTCAAAAATAGCGAACAGAAATAAGTTTGACAAACCCTTTTGTATGCGCATACAATAAAAGTAATATTATGAAAGGAAGGTACTTTGACCAATGAAGTTCTAATTCTCTTATTTATTTCATCCATCACAAATAGTGAACAAAAATGATGAAAACTAGCAGGGGATTAGTCTGTCCATTTGTCGATACTTTCTTTCGAAACGATCATGTAAAAAATCGTTTATTTATGTACGATTTTTTACATACAAGGGCGACGTTTATCCTCTCTAGTGAAACTAGGGAGGTTTTTTTATGACTATTTTATTCGCAAGTAATATTGAAAAGAGCTTTGGTGATCGCACACTATTTACATTACCATCACTGGAAATTCAAGCACAGGATCGCATAGGAATTGTCGGAGTCAACGGAGCTGGTAAATCTACGTTATTACAAATATTAAGTAAAGAAATAGAAGCTGACAGAGGCATAGTAACTCATCATAGTTCTATCAGCATCATTCCTCAGCTTAGCGAAGAACTACCGGAAACTGCTTCTTCTCTTGCAAAAGGAAAATGGAGTATTTCAAACGTTACCGACGCAATGAGCGGCGGTGAACGAATGCGGCTAAAGATCGCCCATGCTCTCGAACAAAATGCAGGCATTTTATTCGCTGATGAACCAACAAGCCACTTAGATATGGTCGGTACAGAGCAATTAGAAAAGGCACTTTCATCTTATAAAGGAACACTTGTTTTAATATCGCATGATCGTGAATTTCTAGATAATATATGTACCAAAATTATTGAAATTGAAGACGGTACTATTCAAGAGTACAAAGGGAATTATTCAAACTATCGAAAACAAAAAGAACGTGAACGAATACAAAAACAAGCAGAATATGAGCAATATGTACAAGAAAAAAATCGTTTAGAACAGTCCATTCTACAAAGAAAGCAACGTGCTTCTAACATGACAAAAATCCCAACGCGGTTCAGTTCATCTGAATCTAGACTTTATAGGTTAAGTGGGGCTCATGGCCAAGAACAGGTTAGCAAAGCAGCGAAGGCATTAGAGACACGTCTCGAAAAACTAGAAAAGAAGGAAAAGCCAAAGGATCTTTCTCAAGCTCAATTTGACGTGCAATACCATACTCCCATTCATAGTAAGGTGGCAGTACAATTCAATAAAGCAACAAAGAAAATAGGCGACCGCACACTATTTAAAAATATGAATGGAACTATTGCCCCTGGTGCAAAGCTTGCCGTTTTAGGGGCAAATGGAAGCGGCAAAACCACTTTGTTCAACATGCTTCTCACAAACGAGCGTGGCATGCAGCTATCGAAAAGTTGTAAAATTGGATACTTCGAACAAACATTATCTATTTTAAAAACAGATAAAACCATTTTAGAAAATGTTCTAGAAGAAACAAACTATACAGAAGCATTCGTTCGCACAATACTTGCACGACTTCTATTCCGCCGTGAGGATGTTCATAAACCTGTGCACGTTCTAAGCGGGGGTGAACGAATGAAGGTTGCACTCGCAAAAGTATTTTTAGGAAACTATAATATGCTTCTGCTAGATGAACCGACAAACTATTTAGACTTAGCAACGCAAGAAGAATTAGAAACCATGTTACAAGAATATCCTGGCACAATACTTTTCATTAGCCATGACCGTGCCTTTATTCGCTCTGTTGCAGACCATATTCTACAAGTAGATGAGAGTGAACCAAGAATCTTCCACGGTAATTACGAGCAATACACAAAAAGAACCACCGGAGCTTCTGTAAACGTTACTGAGCAAGAATTGTTACGATTACAAACAAAATTAACAGAAGTCATCGGCCGGATTTCCATTCCAAATCATCACGATGACATCACATCTCTCGAACAAGAATACGCAAAATTATTAACTCAAATTCAAAAATGTAAAGAAGCGCTCTAATGTCTTCCCTATATATCGACGGGGCCTTCCACATTTCCCAAGAAATATTGAAACTTCGACATACAAAGTAAAAAGCCGTGCATCAGCACGGCTTTTTACTTTATATGCGGACAGCAGTCCCGCTCACCGCAACCATTAACATACCTTCGCGAACTACTTCGTAATCCACGTCGATACCAACAATTGCATTTGCATTTTTTTGTCTTGCGAAAGTTTTCATCTCTTCCATTGCGATGTCGCGTGCTTCTTTTAATTTACTTTCATAAGCGCCAGCACGACCACCGACAACGTCACGAACAGAAGCGAAAAGGTCACGAACGATATTCGCACCCATAATCGCTTCTCCATTGACGATATCGATATACTCAATAATTTCTTTTCCTTGAATTGTAGACGTTGTTGTTACAATCATACTTTATAGCCTCCCATATGAGATTTTTACCTACTTATGGTGCACTAATTCAGTACAAATTATATTTACGAACTAAACTGAGCTTCGTATAACCTACTGTATCCTCCGCCTTGCTCAATTAATTCATTATGTGAACCTTGTTCTGCAATGCCATCTTTATTTACAACGACGATGCGATCTGCATTTTTAATCGTTGCAAGTCTGTGAGCGATAACTAGCGTTGTGCGACCGACAGCTAATTCAGCAAGCGATTTTTGAATCGCAAGTTCTGTCTCTGTATCTAGTGCAGAAGTTGCTTCATCCAATATTAAAATTGGCGGGTTTTTCAAGAACATACGAGCAATAGCTAGACGCTGCTTTTGTCCACCTGAAAGTTTCACGCCGCGCTCACCGATAACAGTATCTAAACCTTCCGGCTGTGAGTAAATTAAATCTTCTAACTGCGCACGTTTTACTGCCTGCCAAATTTCAGGCTCTGATGCCTTTAAATTTCCGTAAGCGATATTTTCACGAATTGTTCCTGAAAATAAGAACACGTCTTGCTGCACAATTCCAATTTGCTTACGAAGTGAAGATAATGTCATATCTTTCGTATCAATCCCATCAATTTGAATTGATCCAGATGATTGCTCATAAAAACGTGGTAATAGGCTACATAACGTCGTTTTCCCAGCTCCTGATGGTCCAACGAACGCAACCGTTTCACCTGCATGTATTTTCAAACTAATGTCATTTAAAATTGGTTCTTTATTTTCATATCCGAACGTAATGTTGTTATATTGAATATCACCATGTACATGTTTAACTTCCATTGCATCTTTAGAGTCTACAATGTCAGGCTCTGTTTCAAGAAGCTCTACATATCTTTTAAAACCGGCGATTCCTTTCGGATAGCTTTCGATTACCGCGTTAATTTTTTCAATTGGGCGGAAGAAAATATTCGTTAATAGAACGAATCCGATAAATCCACCGTACGTTAATTCTCCTTGCAGAACAAACCATGTACCGCATATTAAGACGAAGAGCGTTACGAGCCGCATGAGCATATAACTAATCGATGAATTTAACGCCATAATTTTATACGCCATTAATTTCGTTGTACGGAAACGAGCGTTGTTGATAGCAAATTGCTCTTTCTCAAACTTTTCATTTCCGAATGCTTGTACAACACGAATTCCCCCAACATTGTTCTCAATGCATGCATTAAAATCAGCAACGTCTGAGAATAAACGTCTAAATGTACCTGTCATTTTTTTATTAAAGTAAAGTGCTAACCATAATAGGAATGGAATGACGAAGAACGTTAATAACGCTAACTTCCAGTTGATCATCATCATAAATGAGAATGCCCCAACTAAAGTCATTACGGCGATAAATAGATCTTCTGGTCCATGGTGAGCAATTTCCCCAATTTCCATTAAATCGTTTGTAAGGCGTGAAATTAAATGACCAGTTTTATTATTATCAAAAAATCTGAATGATAGCTTTTGAATATGATCAAATAATTTCTGCCTCATATCTGTTTCAATGTTAACACCAAGCATATGTCCCCAATATGTAACGACATATTGTAAGCCTGCATTTAACATATAAATTGCGAGTAAACCGAAACAAGCCCATAAAATAAGCGTCCAGTTTTGCCCTGGCAATAACTTATCAATAAATTGATTTACGATAAGCGGGAAGCCGAGTTCTAATAATCCTGCGACAACCGCACAAGAAAAGTCGAGTATAAATAAACCTTTATACGGTTTATAGTACGAGAAAAATTTACGCAGCATATCTTACCTCCATTTTCCAAAATTAAAAAGACTCCCTAAATGATAACCATTATCAAATAATTATTCAAGTTATCCGTCTATGAAACTGAAAATAAGCTTTGCGATAGTTGTCGTTTTTTGCTGGAAAGTCGATATATTCGAATAATCGCCGATATATTTCGAGTTGCGCTGATATATTTGCAAAATCGCCGATATATTTCAAGTTACGCTGATATATTCGGATAATCGCCGATATAAATTTCATTTACTAACTACTCTCCCCTCCCCCAAAAACAAAAAAGGTACCACCACAAGGTGATACCATTCCTTCTATTAAATCGCTTCCGAATCCCACTCATGCTCCTGTTCAACGAATACAATACCTAATTCGTGATGTCCACCAGCATATAATGCAGTTTGTGCAAGACGAAGCTCACCATTTGTATCTAATACTTCTAATTTACAAAATGCTCCTGTAGTCTTGGTTTGAAGCGCATCATAAAATTCCTCGGCGCTTTTTGGAATGACTCCATTTACTTTCGTAATAATTTCTCCAGGCAGTAATTTTAGCTCTGCTCCAATTGTATTTGGAATTGTATCTAGTACAACGAGCCCATCATTGCGTGCAGCAAAATATGCTGGTCTTGTTTCATCGGCAATTTTCTCTTGCATCGAGATTGTGAAACGCCCAAGCATTGCGACTCCCATTGCGATAATTGCAAGTACGTGCCACCAATAACTTGCGATTCCTAAAACGAGCACAAGTCCTGCTAATCCATAAACACGTCTTCCTGTAAATAATAAAGCTTCCGTCGGCTCATAACTTTTAATCTTTCTCATAAATCCAATTAAAAATGGAACGAGGAATAGAGAATATGTATTTGACCCTATTGAAACGACAGGCCACCATGAAATAAACTGAGTTACCGCATCACCCGGTACAAGAATAAAAATAGGAACGATCCATAAACGCTTTGATTCGTGTAAACCAATCTTTAATCCACGCTTCCCCTTCCTAATCCTCGGCGTCGAATATCCTACTGCGTTTTTAGAAATCAATAAGCCTTCTACAATAAGCATAACGCCTAGTAAAATAACAAGGGATACAATGGTACTCTCTTCACCTTCTCGAAGCTGTAAAAAGGAAACTGGTAGCTTAGAAGATAATAGAACACATACAATCGCAATGCTAAATGTATAAGCCGCCGATAAATATCGATACATAGCCGTTAATCCAAATAATAACGTCCAAATTAAAATGGCCCATAAGCTCGCTTTAGAAACAACAAGTCCAAGCCCAATCGTAACAATAGATACTACTAATCCGTATCCAATCCCTGCAAATAGAGAGGTTCGCAGTTCAAACCAAATATCATAAACTTTAAAAGAAAAATCTTTTCGTTCTCTTAACATACGTAAGTATCCAACGAAGATACTACTTATTACAAATATATAGACAGCAGGGTGTAAGAAAAAACGTCCAACTGCCCGCATTATTTCAAAAATCCACGCCTCCATGAACTCATTCACCACCATTTATATCATTCTTTCTTTTTATATTATCATAACTAAACAAACGTTTGTTTAACACAAAAAAATACAGGCAGCAAACTGCCTGTATTTCTTCTTATTTTGCCATTAATTTTAATGCTGACTGTAATTGTAGATCATTTTCTCCAGAACGAATTTTTTCGATAATTTTAGTTTGAATCGCTTCAGCTGTCTTTTTATCAAGCTGTCCTGTCGCTTCCATCTCATTTGCATTTTGGAATGCTTTCAGAGCCGATTCTGTCTCTTTACTAAAGTATCCATCTTCACGACCTGGTACATACCCTAAGCTCTTAAGCATTTCTTGAGCATGTTTTACTTGTACATCATTTGAATTGTATGAAAGTGTTTTTTCAATTTGAATTGGTGTCGCATGATAATAATTTGGTTGCTTCACTTCTACTGTTGGCGCGATTCCTTTTTTATGAATCCAGTTCCCATCCGGTGTTAACCATTTAAACATCGTTAATTTAATGTTGCTGCCGTCTTTAAATGGAACAGCTTGCTGGACAGTACCTTTACCAAATGTCTTTTCACCAATTAAATCGTATCCTTCTCCTTCTTTTAGCGCACCCGCTAAAATCTCTGAAGCAGAAGCACTTCCATTATCAATTAATACTGAAATTGGATATGGTTTTCTCTCTTTCAGTTCCGTAGAGAATTTCTTCTTCTCACCATTTCGCTGCTCTACTTGTAGCATCGGCTTTTTATTCGTCATAATTTCCCCTAGTATATCTTCTACACTATTTAAATAGCCACCAGGATTACCACGTACATCAATAACTAAGCCTTTTATATTTTTCTTCTCTAACTCTTTTAACTGATCCTTAAATTCTTTCGCTGTATTTTCAGCAAAAGAAGTGATTTGCATATAACCGATATCTTTTCCACTCTCTTGCTTCACAGAACTAAATACTGTAAAGATTGGAATCTTTTCACGCTTAATTTTAAATACGATCGGATCAGTTACTCCCGCACGTTTAATTTCAATTGCGACAGTCGTTCCCTTTTTACCACGAATTTTTAATACTGCTTCTTCACGTGATAAGTCTTTCACACTGTTTCCATCTACAGATAAAATTTGGTCATTCGGTTTAATTCCTATCTTTTCTGCTGGTGAACCTTTAATTGGCGATACGATAATAAGCTTACCGTCCGTCTTGTTCACCTCAGCCCCAATCCCCTCTAATTCGGGATCAAGCGATTCACTAAACTGTTTGGCTGTTTCTTTATCCATATACGTGGAATAAGGGTCCTTCAGCGTAGACAACATACCTTGTATTGCACCTTCAACTAACTTTTCATCTTTCACGTCTTCCACATAACGTGAATCAATTAGTGCATACGCCTCATTAATTTTTGCCAAATTCCCTTGCGCAGTGCTAGCATTCCCACTCGAAATTGTTTGCGTTACTTCTGATGGGTTAACCCCAAATACAGACATGCCTGCAAACATTCCGCCAGCACCAATTAAAAATGCAACAACCATTCCAATAATTGCAACTCTACGTTTCAATGCGGAATTCCCCTTTCCAAAACACACAGGTGGTGTAGCAAAAGGCATCACACAGTGTGTGATGCCTTTACCTATTTCTACTATATGATAAGCTTGTACGAATTATGTTTGCAACTTTTTATACTTTTAAGAAGCGACGAATTGACATTACACTTCCCCACATACCGATTAAAGCACCGATTAACACTAGTAAACCAGCTAATTGGAATACGAACGGACTGTATGGTAGAAGCTCGAAAATTGTTCCGCCAAGTTTTTCATTAAACACACCTTGCAACGAATTATACGTAATTAGAATTAGGCCAATTGGAATAATTGATCCTAATACTCCTAAGAATAATCCCTCTAGCAAGAATGGCCAACGAATAAACCAGTTTGTTGCACCAACAAGTTTCATAATTTCAATTTCTGTACTACGAGCATAAATTGTAATTTTAATTGTATTAGAGATTAAGAACATCGCTGTGAATAAAAGACCAGCAATTAACGCAATCCCAATGTTACGACCAGTTTTTACAGTATCAAATAATCGTTCAACTTGTCCTTTTCCGTACTGAACATTACTAACAAACTGCATTTTTTCAACCTTCTTCGCGATTGTCGCTGTATCGGTTGGTTCTTTTGCTTTTACAACGAATACGTTTTTAAGTGGGTTATCTTGTTCAAATAACTCAAACGTTTTTCCACTATCACCTAAGCTTTTAATTAAACGTTTTAACTCTTCTTCTTTAGAAGAATATTTAATAGAATCTACTTTTGCAATCTTACTCATATCTTCTTCTAATTTCTTTTGATCCGCTTCTTTTGCAGCTGGATCAATGTGTACACGAATCTCTACATCTTGCTCTACTTTCGTCGCAAAATGGTTCATATTCATAATCGCTGTTAAAAAGACACCTACAAGTAATAATGTAACTGTTACTGCACTAACAGAAGCAAATGTCATCCATCCGTTACGTGATAGATTCTTTACACCTTCTCGCAAATGTCGACTAAGGGTCTTAGCCTTCATATCCGTATCCTCCCTCAATCTCATCTCGAACAATTTTTCCGCCTTCAATCGCGATTACACGATGACGGATTGTATTTACGATATCTGCATTATGCGTCGCCATAACGATCGTTGTGCCGCGCTCATTAATGCGAGTAAAAATATTCATAATATCAAGAGCTGTTTCAATATCTAAGTTACCTGTTGGCTCATCGGCAATTACAACCTTTGGTCTATTTACAATTGCTCTTGCAATAGCCACACGTTGTTGCTCCCCACCTGAAAGCTCACTTGGAAGTGCGTCTGCACGATCTTCAAGGCCTACAAGACCTAGAACTTCTGTTACACGCTCACGAATTGCATCCGGTTCTTCTTCAATTACTTCTAAAGCAAACGAAACATTCTCATATACCGTTAATTTAGGTAGCAATTTAAAATCTTGGAAAATTACGCCTAATTGACGACGAAAATACGGAACGTCTCTTTCTGCCAATGTTTCGATAGTAAGTCCATTTACATTAATAGATCCTGTAGATGGTTTCTCTTCACGATACATCATTTTAATAAATGTAGATTTCCCGGCTCCACTCGGTCCAACTACGTATACGAATTCACCTTGTTTAATGTTAACTGTAAGACCAGCAATGGCTTTCATACCATTCGGGTACTCCTTATAAACATTCGTCATTTTTATCATTATTTATCACCCAATACTTAATGATTTTTTTCGAAATACTTTTCTGTACATCTGAAAATAAAAGACATCCTTCATTTTCATTTAGTCATCCTTGTTGAAGGTAGTTTACTTATGCTTTCTCATAAGCAATACCACTCTATGTAATATATTTCAGCAAAATTCTACAAACCCCATTGTAACATCAAACGGTTTCCAATTTGGATACATTTTTGTTACAGTTATGTTACATACCAGAAAAAAGGAAAACGAGTTGACTATATTATCAACTCGTCCATTTCACCTTTTTTATTTATGTTCAGCTAACCATTCAGACACTTTTTTCGCATCTTCACCTTGAATAAGTCCTGGTGACATTGAACCGCGGCCTTTTTTAATAATCTCTTCGATATCTGCAGCGTCGTACTTACCGCCTACTTTTCTTAAATCAGGTCCAGTTGCCCCTGATAAATCTGTTGCGTGACATCCCGCACAACTTCTTTGGAAAATTTGTTCTGCGCTGTCTGTGCTTGCAGACTGTTTCGAAGACTTACTCTCTTCTTTATTTCCACATGCTCCTAAAGCAAAAACAACCGATGTCCCTAGCGCAATAGCCAACAATTTCTTTTTCACTTCTATCGCTCCCCATTGTTGATATTCTTTTTATTCCTAACACACTCATTTTCATTATAAGCATTATCTTTATATAGAAAAACTAAGGTGTATTTCATATTCCTCAAAAATACAGTGAGAACCTTGATAAAATAAAGCTTTCATAAGTTGTTTCAATTCTGTGAACAACTAAAAAAACTTCTATAAAGTGTCCTTTTTAAAAGGAAAATTAGAAAAGTTCTATATAAATCTTTACCCTATTACCGCTCTATTTTACTATTCTCTACTTTTTACAAAACAATATACAGCATTGTAATCTACATATAATCCCATCAAAAAGAGAAGTTGTCGTTTCCAACTTCTCTTCCTCTTTACTTCATCTATAAAAATAAAATCAAATTCTTTATATCCTCTATTGTCCTCAGCATGCGCCAACAATTTCGTTGGCTTTTTTTCGCTTATTAGATGCGAGAACGTAAGTAAGCATCAATAAATGGATCAATCTCTCCATCCATAACAGCTTGTACGTTACCAACCTCCGTATTTGTACGATGGTCTTTTACAAGAGAATACGGGTGGAATACGTAAGAACGGATTTGGCTACCCCATCCGATTTCTTTTTGCTCTCCGCGAATTTCATCTAATTCTGCTTGTTGCTCTTCTAGTTTCTTTTGATATAATTTCGCTTTTAACATTTTCATCGCATGCTCACGGTTTTTAATTTGAGAACGCTCCGACTGACATGTTACAACCGTATTTGTCGGTGTATGTGTAATACGAACTGCTGAATCTGTCGTATTTACGTGCTGCCCACCAGCTCCACTTGCTCGGTACGTATCAATTTTTAAGTCTTCTGTACGTACTTCGATTTCAACTTCATCATTGAACTCTGGTACAACTTCACAAGATACGAACGATGTATGACGGCGCCCTGAAGAATCGAATGGTGAAATACGTACAAGACGATGTACACCTTTCTCTGCTTTTAAGTAACCGTAAGCGTTATGACCTTTAATTAATAAAGTTACACTCTTAATACCAGCTTCATCACCTGGTAAATAATCAACCGTTTCTACTTTGAATCCGCGTTTTTCAGCCCAGCGTGTGTACATACGTAATAACATAGAACCCCAGTCTTGTGACTCAGTTCCACCTGCACCTGGATGTAATTCTAAAATCGCATTATTTTTATCATAAGGATCACTTAATAGTAACTGAAGCTCATACTCATTCATTTCTTGAATTAAGCCTTTTACTTCTGATTCTAATTCCTCATGTAAATCTTCATCATACTCTTCTTTTAAAAGCTCATGCGTGATTTCTAAATTTTCGAACGTCTCATCTAACTGACGGAACTTTCCAACCATATCTTTTAACGCATTCGCTTCATTAATTACAGCTTGTGCGCCTTGTTGGTCATCCCAAAATCCTGCGCCCATCATTTTTTCTTCTAATTCTGCAATTTGTTTCTCCTTAGTAGGGAGGTCAAAGAGACCCCCTAAAAGCCGCTAATCGCTTAGCCATTTTCTCTAATTCCTGTCTAATTTCTACTAATTCCATTTCCTTCACCTCTATGTAATTGCTATTACTTTCGTATGAAAACAAGGGAAACTCTCTCCACTTATTACGGAGAGAGTTTAATCCTTCTTAATTATACATTTTTGATATAAAAGTTTGCAAAACAGCCAAAGCTACCATCCTATATTACTGAACGATACCACAGCAGTTTTTATATTTTTTACCGCTACCACATTTACATAAATCGTTGCGGCCCACTTGGTCACCTTTTACAACTGGCTTTTTCTTTGCTTCTTCGCCATCGCTAGAAGGATGAACAGCTTCACCTTGAACAACTTCTTGACGTTCTAAGTTTTGTTCAATTTCAGCTTTCATAATGTAACGAGAAATTTCCTCTTCAATAGAGGCAACCATTGACTCGAACATCGCGAACCCTTCCATTTGGTACTCACGAAGTGGATCGATTTGACCGTAAGCACGTAAATGAATACCTTCACGAAGGTGATCCATCGCATCAATATGCTCTGTCCATTTCGTATCTACAACGCGGAATACAACAACCTTCTCAAACTCACGCATTTGCTCTTCTGGCATAAGCTTTTCCTTTTCATTGTATCGCTCTATTAATTTCGCGATAATCGGTTCGCTCATTTCCTCAGGAGCAAGGCGACGTAATTCTTCTTCTTTTACATCTCCGTCTTGAAGAAGGTTTGTATTTAAGTAGTCAACAAGACCTTTAATGTTCCAATCTTCTTCAATTTCCTCTTGTGTATGAAGGGCAACAGCACGTTCTACTGTAGATTTCATCATACCTTCAATAATGCCGCGTAAGTTGTCAGACTCCATTACCTCTTGACGCTGTTTGTAAATAACTTCACGTTGTTGACGAAGTACATCATCATATTGCAGTAACTGCTTACGTGCATCATAGTTATTTCCTTCAACACGTTTTTGTGCAGATTCTACCGCACGAGAAACCATTTTACTTTCAATCGGCTGAGAATCATCCATACCAAGGCGGTCCATCATTGCTTTCATATTATCTGAACCAAATCGGCGCATTAATTCATCTTCCATCGATAAGTAGAACTGCGTAACACCAGGGTCCCCTTGACGACCAGCACGACCACGTAACTGATTATCAATACGACGACTTTCGTGACGCTCTGTACCGATAACTGCTAAACCAACGTTTTTCACATCGTCTCCAAGCTTAATATCTGTACCACGACCTGCCATGTTCGTCGCGATTGTTACAGCACCTTTCATACCAGCCTCTGCAATGATATCTGCTTCACGAGCATGGTTTTTCGCATTTAAGATGTTATGACGTACACCTTTACGCGTTAACATTTTTGAAATAAGCTCTGAAGTTTCAATTGCAACTGTACCTACAAGAACAGGTTGTCCTTTTTTATGACGATTTACAATATCTTCAACAACAGCATTGAACTTACCTTCCATTGATTTAAAGATTAAATCGGCACGATCATCACGAATAATCGGTTTGTTGGTCGGAATTACAATAACGTTCATATTGTAAATGTTACGGAATTCCTCTTCCTCTGTTTTCGCTGTACCAGTCATACCAGATAATTTTTCATACATACGGAAGTAGTTCTGGAATGTAATTGTTGCAAGCGTCATGCTTTCATTTTGAATTTCTACACCTTCTTTTGCTTCAATCGCTTGGTGTAATCCTTCGCTATAACGACGACCTTTCATAAGACGACCAGTGAATTGGTCTACAATTACGATTTCGCCTTCTTGTACAACATAATCTGTATCACGGTGCATAACAACGTGTGCACGAAGTCCCTGATTAATATGGTGAAGAAGTGCTACATGTTTTAAATCGAATAAGTTTTCAATATGGAAAGCTTTCTCTGCTTTCGTAATACCATCTTCTGTTAGCATTACATTTTTCGTTTTCACATCAAATGAATAATCTTTTTCATTTTCTAACGTACGAACAAATGCATTTGCAAACATGTATAGCTCTGTTGATTTTTGAGCTTGTCCTGAAATAATAAGCGGCGTACGTGCTTCATCGACTAAAATAGAATCGACTTCATCGATAATAGCAAAGTGAAGTGGACGTTGAACGCACTGCTCTTTATATAAAACCATGTTATCACGTAAGTAATCGAATCCAAGCTCATTATTTGTGCTATACGTAATATCAGCAGCATAAGCCTCTTGTTTCTCTTCGCGTGACATACTATTTAAGTTAATTCCTACCGTTAAGCCAAGGAACTCATGAAGTTGTCCCATTTCGCTCGCATCACGTTGTGCTAAATATTCATTGACTGTAACAACATGAACACCTTTTCCTGTTAAAGCATTTAAATATACAGGTAATGTAGATGTTAACGTTTTACCTTCACCCGTTTTCATCTCAGAAATATTCCCTTCATGTAAGGCAATACCACCCATTAACTGTACGCCATATGGACGCATTCCAAGAACACGAGTTGCCGCTTCGCGAACAACTGCAAAAGCTTCAGGTAGTAGATCATCTACTGTTTCACCTTTTGTTAGACGTTCTTTAAATTCAAGCGTCTTTCCTTTTAATTGTTCATCAGTTAGTGGCTTAATAGATGACTCTAATGCATCAATTTGCTCAACTGTCTTTTGCATACGTTTAATTTGGCGTTGATTTACATCAAACACCTTTTTTAAAATACCGATCATAGGAAATACGCTCCTCTTTTTATTAAAATAAAACTTCCGATTGTTTTCTTTTTCTCTATTACAATCAGTCGTTATAAAAATCAAATGTATGTTATGCCAATTTTTCTCCTAATTAAAAAAACTAAAATGTATATACCTAATGATAATTGTAACACTTGTCTCATAACTATGACAACAATCGGCAAGATGTCGGGCCTTATATTCAGAAAAAGTTTTTATTTCATTTGTTACGTTCCTTTTCTCTGGCTCGCTATTTCAATTTCACGTTACAAATTTCGTATTAAATCTAAGTCATATTCTTTCAAGTTTCCTTTTAAAGAATATGACTACCAGAAATTCCTTAATAAAATCTAAATCGACAATTACAAAAAGCCGGAAACTTTGCAGGTGCAGCATCCATAGATACTTACACCTACAAAAAAACTCCGACTTTAAAAGATATTGTTATGTTGCAAGATCTACAAACACCATTAAAATATAGCTGTATCAATCATAAATTTTATTAATTTATCGGTATTTCTAATTCATGATATTTCCCTTTCTTATCCTTTATACAAGAAATGAATTTCACTTTAGTTGATTCATTTGAAAAGTTTTTATAATTTTTATAAGGGTCATCTCCTATAAAATAATTTGTCCCTATATACCCTCGTACTGTTTTACCAGCAGGTATTACAGGATCAAACTGATATTTTTTAGGTAATTCCATTGAATAAGGGATTAAATTATAAAACTCACCTATTTTAGAATAAAACATTGTATCGGAAATAGACTTATTACTAAGCAAGTTAATATCTCGATTTGTTGTATTTGTAATATCTAAAGGTAAAACATACGTCACTACTTCACGGTCTTCATAGGGATCATAAACTTTTGTAGGATCAAGAGGATTGAGTGCATGAAACGTAACTCCTTGCCCATCTTCAAAAGTTCTATTAGATAAAAACTCATCTTTTACCACTTTATAAGATTCATTATTAAGATTTAATGTTTTAAATCTTAATAAACTAGCAAATATACATAGCAACAGACACAATCCAATACTTATTAAGATATGTTTTCTCGTCACTCTTAATCTACCAACTTTCCATTATTAACATGTACAATACGATCTACCATTTCATTATCTAGAACATGCACATCATGACTGGCTACAACAATAGTCGTTCCCTTGGCTTTTTCTACTTTCAAAATATCTAAAACATCTTTTATCCCATCACTATCTAAAGCATTAGTTGGCTCGTCTAATAACAGTAATTTGGGTTGTTCCATTAAAGCTTGCGCTATCCCTAAACGTTGTTTCATACCTAAAGAGTATCTTTTATACTTTCTCTTATCTGTTTTATCAAGTCCAACCCTTTGAATAATATTATAAATCTCCTCATCGGAGATTTTATTGTTAATCGATGATAAAAATTTCAAATTCTGAAAACCAGTATACCCTGGAATAAAACTTGGATATTCAATCAATATTCCCATAGAATCAGGAAATTGCTTTTGTTTTCCAATTATTTCATTATCTATATAAACAACTCCAGAATTCAAGCGCATTAACCCTGATATAGCGCGTAAAATCATCGTTTTACCAGAGCCATTATGCCCCTTCAAAACTAAAAATTCGCCTTTTTTTACTGACAAACTAATATTATCTAACACAATATTTCCTTTTAATCTTTTCGTCATACATTCACATTTAATATAATTGTCCATAAATTATTCACCTATCACATCTAGTTTTTTAAAACAAAAACTACCTAATAAAATCATTACAACAACAATTACTACTCCTATTAAAAGTAAATCATTATATTGAATAGATTGATTATTACCTAAAGT